>DYGW01000041.1 GCA_020724485.1 Thermoflexus sp.
TAGGGGGCAATCCCAGCGCCCAAGTGCCCAGCCCTAACAGGTTGTTCGTGGACCCAGCGCGGTAAGGCTGACCTCACCTGCGCGGGTGCCCAGGCACAGACTTCCGAAGTCCCAGCAGACTTCGGAAGTCTTATGGCAGGTATGCGTGCCATCTTCAGGGCAACAGTCAGTGCTCTTTCTTGGGCTTGGTCTGGCCGGGCGGCTGCCCCTCGTTGCCAATGCCGGGATGCGGCCCGCCCTGGCCAGGTGGATTGTCGCCCAGGCCCGGCGTCGGCCCGTGACCGGGCGGCGTGCGCGTGGGGGTGCCGCCCCGCCCGCCCGCCGCGCCCGGCGTCCCGGTGAGCGTGCCGGTTGCGGTGATCGTCAGCGTGCTGGTCGCGGTGCAGGTGGCCGTCGGAGTCGCCGTGAGCGTGGGGGTGGCGGTAGGCGTCGGCGTGGGGGTCGGCGACGCGGTAGGCGCAGGCGTGGGAATGGGCGTCGGCGTGCGCTCTGGCACAAAGCCCGGCACGCTGCCCTCGTCCGCCAGACGTTGCTGCACGGCCAGGTTGCGCTCCTGAGCCTGACTGAGCCGCAGGAAGTCCTCGAAACCGACCAGAGGCGCGGCGCGGGCGATCAAGGCCGTTTGCTGCTGGGTCAGCGCGGCGATGCGCGCGTCCAACGGGGCGCGCTCGCTATGACCCGCCGCCAGCAGGTCGAGCGCCCGCTCTAGCTGGGCGGAGGCGTCTTCGAGCGCGCGCGGGTAGATGTCACGCCGATCCAGCAGGTGGTCAAACTCATCCAGCCTCCGCTCGGCCAACTCGACGCGCAGCCCCGGCTCGCTCTCCTGCGAGACGAGCGCCAGCCGCGCCCCTTCCACAGCGCGCTTGACTGGGTACAGGCGGTCGCCGGGCAGGCTGTTGGCGGAGGCGCTGGTGAGGCCGACCAGGGTCACGACCAGCGTCAGCAGGACGGCGGCTGCCGCGCGCAGCGCCAGGCCGGGCCGCCAGCGTGAAGCGGGGCGCAGCGTTCGGGCGCGCAGGGGATTGGCCGCGACCTGGACGCGCAGCCGTCCCTCGATCCGCTCGCGAGCGGCTGGAGTCAATTCTACGCGCGGCCCCAGCGCCAGACGCCGGGCCGCTCCCAGCAGCGGATCGGCGTCGCCAGCGGCCACGCCGGGCGTGTGCGGCGGGATGGCGCGGTCAAGCTGTTCCATCAGCGCGCGCGGGTCGCGCAACTCTTTGTCGCTCATGGCGACTGCCCCCGCAGATAGTGGCGATCGGCCTTGTCGGTGCCGAGCAGCCCGGCCAGCTTCTTGAGCGCGCGGTGCTGCGCCGCAGCGACGGCATGCGGGCTTTTGTCCAGGATGCGCGCCACTTCGTCGTGACTCTTGCGCTCCACAAAGCGCAGGATCAGGATTGTCTGCTGTTCGTCGGTCAGCTCGTGCAGCGCGGCGCGCAGCGTTTCGAACTCTTCGCGCTCGACGATGTTCAGTTCCAGCGCCGGCTCGTGGTCGCCGGTTGACGCCTCATCGAGCGACCTGTCCTGGCGGCGCGTGTCCCGGCGGTAGTGGTCGGCGACGCGGGTGGCGGCGATGCGGTAGAGCCAGGCTTCGAAGGGAGCGCCGGTTGGCTGGTAGCGCGGCAGGCGCTCGACCATGCGCAGAAACACTTCGGCAGTGAGATCCTCAACCACAGTGTCGTCGGACACACGGTAGGCGATATAGCGCGCGATGGCGTCTACGTGGCGGCGGTAGAGGGCCGCCACAGCGTCGCCGTCACCGCTTTGGGCGCGTGCTATCAACTGCTGCTCCGCCGTGTCGGTCGTACTGCTCATGCCGAAAGGTCGCGCCGCCGTCTGCCATAGGACACTCAACTCTACTATAACCCGATTCTGGTAGCTGCCGCAGATGCAGTGGGCGTGTGTGCCAAGGTTGCAGTGACTCGCTTGACACCGAGCCATCAACCTCCCCCCTGGCCTCGCTGCGCTCGGCCTTTCCCCCTCTCCGCTGCGGAGCGCGTCAGCGCCGAGCGGGGGTGAGGTCAAGCCAGGGCGCAGCAGAGCAGCACCCCTGCGCATCCGGCGTTTTGGAGGCTCGCCCACAGCATCGAGACAGAACGCGCCCCGACCGTCCCCGCGTGTGGGCGGCGGAGCCGGGCAGCGCGGTGGGGGGCCGGGCGGGACATATCTGATGATCCAGCACCCGGCCCCCTGCCTACCACAGCCCGCTACTTCTTGCCCTTATCCTTGTCTTTGAGCTGGCCCGGCGCTGATTCGCTCTTGCCGGGGCCGTCACCGTCGTCACTGTGACCCGGTGCCATGTCGCTCTTGCCGGGGTTGTCGGGTTTGCCAATGCGGCCCGGCGGCTCGCCCTCAACATACCCACCGTCGCCGTCGCCTTCGCCCGCTTCTTCGCGGAAGCGCTCGCGGGCGCGCGCCGAGATCACCTGGCCGGGTGCCAGTTCACTGGGATGGATGTCGTACTGCTTCTTGATCTCGCCCCAGCCCAGGCCGCCGGTGAACATATCGAGCAATTCCTGGGCGGTCACCGTCCCGTCAATGTCGGTGATCAGCAGGGCGCGGGCGATCTCGCCGAAGCCGAAGCCGTCGCAGTGCCAGCCCATGATCGTGGCGTAGTCCACCTCGAACGAGGCGGCCAGCGCCTCGGCGACAGGATGATTCAGCCGGTCGCACCCCCCGTCGTCATCGCCTTCGCTGTCATCCCAGGTGTCGCAGGCGTCGCCGATGCCGTCCCCATCAGCATCTTCCTGGTCGGGGTTGGGCGTCAGCGGGCAGTTGTCCTCAGCGTCGGGCACGCCGTCAGCGTCGGTGTCTTCACCCAGGTCGCAGGCGTCGCCCACGCCGTCAGCGTCGGCGTCTTCCTGGTCAGGATTGGACGTCAGCGGGCAGTTGTCCTCAGCGTCGAGCACGCCGTCGCCGTCGTCACCATCCGGCTCGCAGGCGTCGCCGGTGCCGTCAGCGTCGGCGTCTTCCTGCAGCGGGTTGGGAGTCAGCGGGCAGTTGTCGGCGGCGTCGAGCACGCCGTCGGCGTCATCGTCGTCATCGCAGGCGTCACCCAGGCCGTCCAGGTCGGAGTCAATCTGGTCGGGGTTGTAGACTGCCGGACAGTTGTCCAGGTCGTCGGGGACACCATCTGCGTCGCTGTCCGCGCCTTCGACGACGACCAGCGAAGTCACCTGGAGAGTGTCGCCATCGGGCAGCAGCCAGCCGGTGACGATCACGTAGTCGCCCACAGCCAGCGTCGCTGGCATGAAGGCTCCGGCGGGCGCGATGGTGTAGCCGTCCACAACGATCAGGTCGCCTTCGAGAACCTCGACGATCCCTTCGATCTCGATAGGCAGAGCCGGGTCTGCTTCGGTCTCACTGTCCTGGGCGACGGTGAGGGGCAGCGGCGCGCCGACGAACAGCGCCGCCAGCAGCGCCGACACGATCAGGCCGATGGTCACGTGCTTGTGTCTGGTCATAGCAAAACGCTCCTTTACCGGGCATCTCGTTCACAGGTTATAACGCGCGGCGCTGCGGCAATATCACGCGCCAGCAGGTGGGATAGTACAAAAAGGCTACCGTCATGATGAGCAGGTGAGGGAGGGCTTGCTTTGAGAACTCTCTTGATGTAGAATGTCTCTATAATGTAGAAACGAGGGCATATCATGAATGACGCGAATGCACGGGTTCAGAAATGGGGCAACAGTCTGGCTCTGCGCATCCCCCAGACTTACGCGCGGGAGATCGGCCTGCGCCACAACAGCGCGGTCAGAATCCACCTGGAGGCGGGGCGATTGGTGATCGAGCCTGTGCCGCGCTTTGATCTCGACGAGTTGCTCGCAGCCATCACCCCCGACAATCAGCACGGCGAAATTGACACGGGCGCGGCAGTGGGAAACGAGGTGTGGTAGGTGTACACACCCAGGCGAGGCGATGTGGTCTGGCTTTCGTTCAATCCACAGGCCGGTCACGAGCAGGCCGGACGCCGTCCGGCGATGGTGCTTTCCCCCGAAGCCTATAATGCCAAAGTGGGCCTGGTCCTAGTCTGCCCGGTGACCGGCCAGGTGAAAGGCTATCCGTTTGAGGTTGCTATCCCGGACAATGAGCGAGTCTCCGGCGTGGTCCTGGCCGATCAGGTCAAGAGCCTGGACTGGCGGGCGCGTCAGGCGGAGTTGATCATGAGCCTGCCCGCTCACACGGTTGAAAAGGTACTCGCCAAGCTGAGCACCCTGTTGAGCTAGGCTCGGCTCATTTGTCCTGGCTGGCCTGCACGGTGCGCACCAGCCCCTCGATCAACGCTTCTTTCTCCGCGCCGGACAGGCGCGCGGCGGAGTGCGCCAGCCGGTAGGTGCCCGGCGGCATCGAGCCGTCGCGGATGGCGTCCGTGATGCGCTCGGAGAGCGTCTTGGGCGGGAAAGGATCGTCTGGGTCTACGAACTCGTCGTCGGCGTGGCGCTCCCACTCGGAGAAGTTGAGCGCCTCGCGCCCCTCGGTCACATCGTACCAGACCACCCACGCGAACGGCGCCACGCGCGCGTACCAGGGCCAGGCGGTCTCGTTGCTGTGGCAGTCGAAGCACGCTGCCGCAGCCAGGTCGCGTGTCTGGGGAGAGTCCCATTGTGGCTCGCGCTGGACGGGGGGATTCTCGCGTGGGACGGGGATCACCTGGATCGCTACGGCGAAGACGAGCAACAGCGCGGCGTTGATGGCCAGATTGCGCGCCCACCATTGGCGGGTGAGCGGTACGGGCGGCGGTGTGGTCAAGGGCGGCTCCTCGCGGCGTCAGGTGGGCGTCTGCGCAGATTATAGAGCTAAAGACGCCTAGCTTGGCGCGGGCGACAAAAAACAGCGGGGCACTCGCCGTGAGCGCCCCGCCGCACTCTCACACACCGCGCACCAGCGCCTGTCAGCCGCCGATTTCCTTGCCCGGCTGCCAGACTTCCCACACCTTGCCGACGAGATTGGGATGGGGCTTGAGCGTCGTCTTGCCCGGCACCCAACCCGCTGGAGTCACTTCGCCGGTTGCGCGCACGTGCTGGTACGCCTGCACCTGACGGATCAACTCCTTGATGTTGCGGCCAACCGGCGGCGTCATCACTTCCATCGCCTGGATCACGCCGTCCGGGTCAATCAAGAAGCGGCCCCGGATGTCTACGCCGGCGTCTTCATCGTACACGCCGTAAATCCGCCCGATCCGCCCGCCGGGATCGGCCAGCATCGGCCAGGGGACGCCGCCCTCGACCATCTTGGAGAGTTCCTGCTCTTGCCAAATCTTGTGGGTGAAATGGCTGTCCGTGCTCACCGAGTAGATGTGCACGTCCAGCGCCTGAAGCTGCTCATAGTGGACGGCAACTGCCGCCAATTCGGTCGGTCAGACAAAGGTGAAGTCACCGGGGTAGAAGCACAGCAGCGCCCAGTGCCCTTTGAGTTCGGACAGCTTGACCAGCTTGAAGCCGCCCTGGTGATAGGCCATCGCCTCGAAGTCCGGGGCGGGCTTGCCAACACGTGCGATCATGCGCGGTACCTCCTTCGATGGTTCTGCGGAACCTGCTGTCTCTGGCGCAGCCGGGGCGGCCAGCGGGCCGCGCGCCGGTTGCGTGCACGAAACGGGTTGGTCGGCCATACGATGCTCCTTCCTGTGCTGACCATCCGTGCCGGATGCGGCTACGGCGGGCCTGGTGTGGGCGGGGTGGGGGGTGTGTGACGCGGGGCGATGATGCCAGCCCTATCTGCCAGTATAGCGCAGGTGGGCCGGGCGGTTAGTGTGCCTTCTCACCGAATAGGGGGGCTATTCGTCCCGACCGGGCGCAGGGACGGGCAAACGGCGCGGAATTGGCTCTATAATGGGGTGATAGGAACGCAGTGGAGGATGGCAAGATGACCCTCGAAGATATCGTGCGGGAAGTGCGCGCGCTGCCGCTGGACGAGCGGAAGCGGTTGATCGGGTTGGTGGTTACTATTGAATCTTGGAAGCCAGATGGGGCTTGATGTCTGGGTTGCGCGGAATGACCGAGGCAAGTCGTACCAGGGCATGTCTTTTGAGGCGATCCCCCGCTTGCGTCAGTCCTTGCCCACGCAATTTGATGATGCAACAAACAAGACCATAGAATTGATAGATGTTCTGTGGCTTAGGGGAAATGCTATAGTCGCTGCGTTTGAGATCGAGCATTCGACGAGTGTGTATTCCGGATTGTTGCGCTTGTCCGATCTGATCTCGATGCAGCCGAATCTGAACATCCGACTGTACATTGTGGCTCCGGACGACCGGGAAGACAAAGTGTTCAGAGAAGTAAACCGCCCGACTTTCACCAGGTCGCTCAAACCACCGTTGACGGAGATATGTCAGTTCATACCCTATTCCGCTCTACGTGCGAAACTAGAGAAGATCAAGGATGTTCTGCCTTACGTTCGCCCGGATTTTCTTGACACAATCTCAGAGTCGCTTGAGGCCAGTTAAGAACTTCAACCATCCTTACGCGCTTCCTCTCCCCCTTCGTCAGCGTCCCCATTTCCAGCAGCGGAATCGCTAGGCTGAGATTCTGCGCCTGCGGGCGTCCGTCCTGGTAAGTATGTCGTATAATGGAGGAGAGCTTGGCGGAGACGTATCGCAAGTCGTTGGTGGAGAGCAACCCGAAGAGTAAGGAGTGGGAAGCATGGCAACCATTCGCAACATGACGCTTGAGCAGCTTCGCCAGATGATTGACCAGCGTATAGATGAGCGACTGGCTGTAATGCTCGGTCGGTTTGATGTGGGTGAGGAAGGACCCTTCGAGGATCAGGAGCCTGATGGGCGATCGTGGGAACAGGTGAAGCAGGACATTGAGCGCGATCGCTGGACGCCGCCGCCGGGGGCAAAGTCGTCGCTTGAGCTGCTGCGCGAAGATCGGGACGCCTGATGGCTGTTTATGTGGTTGATGCCAGCGTTGTGATGGAGTATCTGATCTCCGGCTCCTTCACGGACAACGTGCGGGCATTGTTCGCGCAGGCAACTACTTCTGACCGGTTGATTGTGCCGGAGTTCTGTCTGGTGGAGTGTACAAATGTCCTGTGGAAGCAAGTGTGCTTTCAGGGAATGGCCGTTTCTCAGGCCCAAACTCTGCTCAGGCATCTGCGCAAGCTACCGCTGCTCCGTGTTCCGGCGAAGGCGGCGCTGCCAGTGGCGCTGAGCATTGGCTTGCAGCAACGTCTCCCCGTGTATGACTCGGTGTATGTGGTGTTGGCGAGTCGCCTGGGCTGTCCACTGGTTTCTCTGGATCAACTACAGACTCGTGCCGCCGCAGCCACAGGCGTCCTCTTGAAGCCGGTATCCGACTTCACGCCCTGACCGCGCGCCTTCTCTCCCCCTTCGTCAGCGTCCCCATTTCCAGTGGCGGACTCGCCAGGCTGACGCTTGCGCTCAGCGGTACCAGGCGACCGAGTCAGTATCGCTGCGGTTTTTTCCAGGCTTGTCCGTGACAAGAGCCAGTATAATAGAGATGCCCGATTGGCGATGGAGTGAGGTATCGAGATGGGTACTGTAACGCTTGAGCAAGTTGTCCGCTTGGCTGAGCAATTGGACGCGCGCGACCGCGCCGCGTTGGTTCAACGCTTGCAGGCGACCCTTCCGCCGGAGGGCAGCATCCGCGTGACGCGCGAAGTGCTGCTGGCTGAGCTAGAGCATCTGCGCGCAGCAGGGGCTTTTGAGGGGGTCGAGAGTCTGCGTAACAAGTACGCCGAGCCATTGTTAGAGCTGGACGACGACGATTTGCGCGCCAGCATCCGTGAGTTCTCGACTGAGTGGGAGCAAGACCTTGACGATCTCTTCGACGACGATTAGGCCGCTCTATGTGGTGGATACCAACGCCCTGATCTGGTATCTCAAGCAGGACAGGAAGCTGGGTGCTCAGGCAGCAGCAGTCTTTGAAGCAGCGGAGCGGGGAGAGACTTGGCTCATCATCTCGGCCATCGTCGTGGCCGAGTTGTATTATGCGGACAAGAAACACCGCCTTTTCCAGGATTTCCGACAGACTTACTTGGCGCTCAAGGGTAAGCCCTATTTCCGGATTGTCCCATTTGCCCCGGACGATGTGCTCGACTTTGACCAACACAGCGATGTCCCAGAGATGCACGATCGTATCATCGCTGGCCTAGCCCGGCGGATAGACGCGCCTCTCCTCACCGCTGATCCGCTGATTGTTGCTGCGGGACTGGGAGAGACGGTCTGGTGAGTCTCGCCTCTCTACTCCCCAGCCTGGCTGAGCGTCCCCATCCCCGCTGAGCGCCACCGCATTCTAGACCACTGCCACACAAGCCGGTCAGTGGGGGGACGGGAGACTCTGCTCCGGTATGGTAGCGCATGGCAAGGTGAAGTAGAACGTGCTGCCGCCCCCTTCGGTGCTTTCCATACCGACCTGACCGCCCAGGCGCATCACGATGCGCTGGACGATGGACAGCCCGATGCCGTACCCGTCGCGCCGGATGCGCTGGCCACGCTTGAACGGCTCGAAGATCTCCTCCTGCTGCTCGGCGCTGATCCCTTGCCCGTGATCGCGCACCCAGAAGCGCACCATACCGTCTGGCTGCGCGCTGGCCCCTAGCTCGATGTGGGGCGGGTCGCCGCCGTATTTCAGCGCGTTGCCCAGGTAGTTCATCCACACATGCTCCAGCCATGGCCCATAGCCCAACGCAGGCGGCCACTCGGCCTGGACGGTGATCTGAGCGCCCGCCCGCTCAATGGCTGACTGGAACACGCGACAAGCCTCGGCCACAATGGCGCCCATCAGCAGCGGCGTCGTGGCGACAGCGCCCTGGTGCGTCTGGGCCAGCAGCAGTAGTTTGTCAATGATACGCTCCATCTTCTGCGCGCCGTCCATCAAGCCGCCGATGTACTCGCGCAGGCGCTCAAGCGGCTGCCTGTCCAGGTCGTCGCGCAGCAGATCGGCGTAGGCGATGACCAGGCTCAGGGGATTTTTCAGATCGTGGGCGACTGTATGGGCGAAGGCGTTTAGCTCGGCGATGAGCTGCTCGCGCTCGGCCTCGGCGCGCTTGCGCTCGGTGATGTCGCGCACAACCGCCACGCGCATCCGCTGGTTGCTGAATCGAATCTCTCTGCTCCTGATCTCGACGGGGAGCTCGCTGCCGTCGCGGCGCAGGCCCACCGACTCATAGCTACGCTCGTCGCCCTCGGCCAGCCGCTGGCGCACGGAGTCGCGCGCATGCGGGGCAATGAAATCGAGCGGATTGCGCCCCAGCAATTCGTCCATGGTCACGCCCAACATGTCGAGGATAGCCTGGTTGCCGTCCAGGATCACGCGGTTGTCGTGCAGCACCACCCCTTCCAGGGTCGCATCGGCCAACCGGCGGAAGCGCTCTTCGCTCTGGCGGGCTTGTCCGGCGGCTTGCTGCCAGGCCGCGCGATAGCGCGCTTCGCGGAAGTGTGCTCGCTCCAGCCGGCGCAGCGTCCGCAGGCGAATGAAGTGCACGACCAGCGCGACCGCTACACTGGTGACTACAGTGGGCACCAGGTCCTCAGCGGGGATGTCGGGATACAGGCGGTCGGCAACCGCCACCCATGCGCCGACTGCCGCCACAATGGTCACCATCAGCCAGCGCGTATCGAGGTAGAGGTACCCGGCGGTGATCAGCAACAGCGCATAGCTGAGCGTATAGCTCGGCGTGGTGGCTAGATGGCGGGCGGTCATCACGGTGATCGCCAGCAGAGCCAGCCCCGATCCCGCCGTGTGCGCCCGCGCCCAGCCCGTCGGTAGCGCGGCGCGCCCCAGCGCCACAAACAGCGCCAGGGACGCCAGGGCCAGGGCGAAAGCCAGCACGATCAAGCCTAGCGGTGCCTCGCCTGCGTGCCCCGTCACCAGCACGCCCGCCTTCAGCAAGTAGAGCACGCCGAACATCAGCGCGACCGGACGCAGGCTGTCCCGCGCGATGCGGTTGAGCGCCTCGCGCAGTGCATCGGCGGGCATCTCGGCATCCCCAGGCGCTATCTGCAAACTGGCAGCGGGCGCGCCACGATCAGACTCTTGTTGCGGGTGAGACATAAGCCTCCTGTCTTATGGTCACCGAGCGCCTACAAGTGGATCATGTGTCCTTCCAACCCGTGCGCCACTTCCAACAGTGCCTCCGACAGGGTAGGGTGCGCGTGGACGTTGCGCGCGATCTCGTGAGCGGTCAGTTCCCACTTCTGCGCCAGAGTCAGCTCCGGCAGCAGCTCGGTCACGTCGGGGCCGATCAGGTGGCCGCCGAGGATTTCGCCGTAACGCTTGTCGTGAATCAGCTTGACGAAGCCAGACCCTTCGCCCAGTCCCAACGCTTTGCCGTTGGCCTGGAAGGGGAACTTGGCGACCTCAATCTCATAGCCGGCCTCGCGTGCCTGGGCCTCGGTGTAGCCGAAGCTGGCGACCTGCGGCTGGCAGTAGGTGCAGCGCGGCATCATGCGGTAGTCGAGGGTGGTCGTCTCCACGCCAGCGATGTTTTCGGCGGCGATGATGCCCATCGCGCTGCCGACATGAGCCAGCATCAGCTTGCCGGTCACGTCGCCGATGGCCCACACGCCGGGGATGTTGGTCGCCATGCGCTCGTCAATCTCGATGGCGCCACGCTTGGAGATGGCCAGGTCTTTGAGAGTCTCCAGCCCGTACCCGTCCAGACGCGGCTTGAAGCCAGTGGCCATGATCGCCCACTCCGCCTCGATCACTTGGCTCTGGCTGTCCTTCTCGACGGTGACGCGCGCGCCGGTCCCGGTCTCCTCCACCGATTTCATGGCCGTGCCAGTCATGAACTTGACGCCCAGCCGCTTGTACTGCTTCTCTAGCTCGGCGGAGACTTCCTCATCCTCGTTGGGCAGCAGGTGCGGCAGATATTCGACCAGGGTCACGTCCACGCCGTAGTTGTGCATGATGTAGGCGAACTCGACGCCGATTGGCCCCGCGCCGACGATCACGGCGCTGGCGGGCAACTTCTCGGACAGGATCGCTTCCAGATAGGTGATCACGTGCTCGGACAGCGTCACGCCGGGTAGCAGGTTGACGACCGAGCCGGTGGCGATGATCAGGTTCTTCGTCTTGAGCGTTTCAGTCCCCCCTTTGCTGAGTTCCACGCTCACGGTGGATTTGTCCTGGATAGTGCCCCAGCCCTCGTAGGTGTCAATTTTGTGTTTCTTCAGCAGGAAGCCAACGCCCTTGACCAACCGGCTCGATGTTTGGCGGCTGCGCTTGAAGGCGACGCCGTAATCCACCGCCACGCCCTCGCCGCCGTTGAAGCCGAATTCCTTCATGCGGTGCTGCACGATATGGGCCAGCTCAGCGTTGCGCAGCAGCGCCTTTGACGGGATGCAGCCCACGTTGAGACACACACCGCCCCACCATTCCTTCTCGACGATGGCGGTCTTCAGTCCCAACTGGGCGCTGCGGATCGCGGCGACGTAGCCGCCGGGACCCGCCCCAAGCACCAGGACCTCGTATTCGTTGGCCATGTTGCAGTGCGCTCCTTTTTGTCTCGTTCGCGGCGAGAGAACTGGCCCGCGTCTACGCGCGCCGCCCTCTGCCCCTATCCTGCCAGAGCTTAGCGCAAACGCGCTGATTCTGCCCGTAAGAGTCGCGTTTTTCCCTCACCACCGACCGCTGCGGGCGCGTCTGGCTGCTCCTTACTGCGCCGCCCAGGGCGGACGGGCTGGCAGCTTGTCTCCGCCGCCGCGCAGCGACTCGACGGACAGGCGGTCGCCGCTTGCCGTCACCAGGGGCAGCACGTCGCCCGCGTCCAGCAGTGCCCGCACGTCACCCAGGCGAGCGCGCAGCACCTCCTCCTCGACGATGACCACTTCCGCCCAGGCCGTCGCGTCGAGCGGGTGCAGACGGCAGGCCTTGAGCACTGCCCGCAGCGCCACGTAACGCGCGGCGGCGTCGGGGCCGGGTGCCAGCGCGATCCACAGCAGGCAGCGACCGGGTTTGATCGGGGGAAAGCGCATGGACTCCCTTCCTCACTGGCGAAGCCTCTTGCTTTGCTGTCTTCTAGTATAGCCTGAGCGCGCACCAGTACGCTCTCCCATACGCTGCACAAGCCATTTTCTAACCGGGATCGAGACCTGAGTGCACTGTGCTAGAGGCGGCGTCTCCCTTAAGATAAGCATGGTAAGGGTGCGTGCGACGGTTGTCAGCGGGCCGGGCGGGGGTGAGGTCACGTAGGGGCGTATGGCATACGCCCCCGCCAGACTTCCGAAGTTTTGGAAACTTCGGAAGTCTATTCCGGGGCCGGGCGCTGCAGAGCAGCGCCCGGCTGACAGGTTTCTTGGTAATCGGAACGGTCAGCGCGGCGGTGTAGCCTGAAAGACAGTGGGTGCTGCGCAAGCACACGCCAACAACCCGGCGGCCTGTGGGGAAAGCCGCGCGGTGCGCTGCGCGAGGGAGTTGTTTGGTGAGTTCGCCCATGTTCATACATTTTTCACATCGGGGGGATTGAGTGCAGCGCAAAACAGTGATAAAGTGGTTGGTATAGTGGTGCAAAATGGTTAGGATGGGTGGGATGTATACGCAAAATGAACTGATGTTCCCTAGCCACGCGATTCCCAAGCTGCGCAGCGCACGCAGCGAGAAGTGGGACGCGCTCGTCGAGCGGCTCTCGACATTGCCGGAAACGCACGAAGATGTGCTCGCCTTTATGCTCATGATGATCCGGCTGAATGGCTGCCTGCCGTGCGAGACCGACAGCTACCGGGCCATGCGTGGCTGCGTGATGTGCACGCTGCAAACGCTGCGCCGCTTCAAAGAGCCGGACGAAACACTGCTGCGCCTCTACGAGGAGGCGCGACGCGACATGCGCCGCCATCTGGTGCTCATGCAGCCCGTGTCGCAGAGCGAGAGCATCGCCGCGCGTTAGAGCGCCCGGCGAGCATTCCCCGCGGCGGGATTGCCCGCCGCCCTCGCGCCTGGCCCAGTGCCCCGCCGGGCGCGTAGCTGTGCCATGTGCCTGTCCCCCTACGTTTCGCGTTATGCAAGCCGGGCGCGTATACCGTACTGGTCAAGGTGATTGACATTCTGGGGAACGATACGACGAAGGGGATTATGGTGGAGGTTGTCTGACAAGATGAGCCTCGAAACGGCATCCAGTTATTGAGGAGGATGGTAATGAGTTTTTTGATACCCCCGGATGTCTCAGTAAAGGGTGATTGGAACAAACCGGAGATTCTGGATGAGTTGAAGGATTCGGGCATAACGCTTGAACCAATCCAGGCCCAAGCCTTGCACGTTATGGGATTACTCTTTCTGAATTTCGAGTCGGCGGGTCATTCACTCTGCTTTGACTGTAGATTGGCTGCGAATTACTATCTTCAGTCCTATCTGCTCGCCTGTACCGCTATCGAACTTCTGGGACGGTGCAAGAACGGGAAGAACCACCGCGATCCACAGGTCAATCTCAAAAGGGGCATTGATGAGGTTGGGCTATCTACAGTGCCAACTAATGGTCAATTACCCGATGGCACATATCATACCTATACGACTGATGACCTTGTGGCGCTCAGAAACCTTGCTGCTCACGGCCAAGCCGTAGCCACAGTACAGCGGAAACATAGGGACGTGATCCTGCATATCGAACTACTCGATAGTTTTCCCCAGAAACTTCTGTCCGCCTTTGCAGAATTTTATGAAGACCTAAGAAACAACAAGAGCGATCGAGTCTTGCTAGCAGATTCCGGGGTCGAGCCAGTTCACTATTACTACAGCGGCTCAGGGCACGCTTTTCTTTCGCCCATCAAGTTTGCATTCAGGATACTGAAGCAGCACTATGAAGATTCGAAAGACCTCGAGACGCTGTTGCGGTATGTTGACTGGCAAGTCTACAAATGACTTGAGGGTCCAGGAGAGAATAGCTATGAAAGCACCACGACTGTCAGACTTATCGGACTTGACCCTGGACGAGCTGTGGGAACTGCTGCGCGAGAAGGCCGAGGCGCTCATCCAGGAGCAGTTGGGGCACGCCCCAGAAGGGACGGACTTGCAGCAGAGCGACCTGTCCGACTTCCCGGTAGACAGCTACGGCTCGTGGCCGGAAGACCTGTCGCTGAGGCGCGAGGATTTGTATGGCGACGACGAGCGTTGGGACGGTCTTCCTGGACACCAACATCCTGCTGCGGGCCAATGTCGCCGAGGCCCCGCTGCATGCCGAAGCGTTGGCCGCGATCAGGGCGCTGCGCGCCAGGGGGGACGTGCTGTGGATCAGCCGCCAGGTGCTGCGCGAGTTCATGGCCGTTCTCTCCCGCCCGCAGACCTTCGCCGCGCCGCGCCCACTGGCCACCATCGTTGAGCGCGTGCGCTATTTCCAGGCGCACTTCTGGGTCGCCGATGACACGTCCGTTGTCACCGAAAGGCTGCTCAGCCTGGTGCAGACCGTCCCTGTGGGGGGCAAGCAAGTGCACGACGCCAACATCGTCGCCACGATGCAGGCGTATGGCATCGGCCACTTGCTGACGCTCAACGTTGTGGACTTCACCCGGTTTTCGTCCCTGATCACTGTCCTGACGCTTGAGGACGTACTGGAAGGCCCCTAGAACACCCAGCATAAGAAGGGTAGCCCCTGCCGCGCAAAAACGTAACGCCGCCCAGGTGAGCTTCCTGGAAGACTACGGCAAGACCGCCCCGCCATCCCCGCTACGCTCGGTCTTTCCCTCCGTTAACGGAGAAGGGGAGGCGAGGCGCGTCAGCGCCGAGCAGGGGTGAGGCAAACCAGGGCGCAGCAGAGCAGTGCCCCTACTGCCCGACAGATTCTGCACACACCCGTTCAGCTTTCTCCGTTCCATCCCAACCGGCCACCCGCAGGGGGGGCGCATGGCAAAAGACGGGGTAAAATCGCCGCGCCGTGCTAAGATGGGGGACGACGCCGACCCGCCCTGTGGAGGACGACATCCCATGACCGCGCGCCTGACCCGCTCTCTCACCCTGCTGATCGCCTTGCTCGCGCTGACGCTGGCCGCGCTGCCCGCTCCCGCCCTGGCCCAGACCGGCGAGCGCTACCAGAACCCTGCGCTGGGCGTTGCCTTTGACCTGCCCGCTGGCTGGTCAGTGGATGCGCAAGAGCGCGCCTTGATCGCCGGCGCGCCGGGCGACGTGGCCCTGGTTCAGGCGGGCAGCCCGCCGCAGGGCCTGGTCGTGCGCATGGTCTTTGGCACGTTCAGCGAGCTGGGCATCACCGACGCGAGCGAATTGCCCGGCCTGCTCGACCGCCTGATCACGGGGGGAGCGGTCGCGACGGAGGCGCAGCGCATCGCGTGGGGCAACGCCAGCGGCTACGAGGAGCAGGTCACGCTGGCCGCCGAAGGGCTGACCGCGCGCGTGGCGCTGCTGGCTATCGCCGGGGGGCGCGTTGCTGTCGTGCGCGGCATCGCTCCAACTCCTGTCTGGGAAGGCGGGGGGAGCGCGGCTTTCGGCGCGCTGGCCGCGTCGCTGATCTTCTCGCTGCCGGAGCGCGACGCCAGCTTGGTGGAGACGATTGCCGCCAATGACGGCGGCGTGCTGTGGCAATTCGTCGCGCCGCAGCCGGAAGACGGGCGCGCGGTGCGGCTGGGCGGCCTTGTCTACGACATGTTCAACGTGATGTATATCGCTGCCGGGCCGGGCGGCGTGCTGACCCTGGAAATGAACAGCGGGCGGCAGATCAGCTTCCTGGGTCCCTGGCACGGCGCGGACTTCGCGGATGTCGCCATCGGGCCGGACACAAAGCTCTACCTGGCTAACACCGCCCCCGACACGCCAGGGGCGGTGATGGTCGTGGATCGCGCCGGGAACTGGGGCTGGACCTGGGGCGCGCGCGGCGACGGCGACGGCGAGTTCGCGCCGGGGATGCCGCAGACCATCGCCGTCACGCGCGCGGGCGAAGTGTGGGCGGTCTCCGAAGGGCACGACACGGGCATTCGCCATCGTCTGTACAAGTTCGATGCCTTCGGCAACCTGCTGTTGGCCGCTGACCTGGCCGCCATCAACCCCGATCTGCGCGGCGTGCGCCTGGCCGTGAACGACAAAACCGACGCGCTCTACGCCGTCGGTGCGACCGGCGCGCTGACCGTCGTGGATTCGCAGGGCAATCCGCTGGTCGTCAACCTGGCCCAGGAGATTCTGCACGACCTGACTCCGCTGGACATCGCCATTGCCCCCGACGATAACCTGGTGCTGGCCGTGGCCGCGTCAGGGTTGGACGGCTTCGGCCTGCTGGAACTGAGCGTCGGCGGCAAGCTGCTCGACATGTTCGGCCTGCCCTACGACGAGACGCGCGGCGGGCCATACCTGCCCGGCGAATATCTGCGCCCCGGCGGTCTGGTCATGGGGCCGGACGGCACCGGTTACTGGACGGAGACACACCCCCAGACAGGCACCAGCCAGGTGCAGCACTTCACTTTCAGCGGCGATGGGCTTTTGCCCCTGGGCGTGGAGATGGCCGCCGGAACCGGCGACGATGCCGGGGCAGGGCTGGGCGCGGACCCGGCGCAGGGCGGCGGCGAGATCGCCTATGGGCAGACGGTGCGCGGCGCGCTGAACAACCGCTACCCGTCCCACAAGTGGACGTTCACTGGCAGCGCGGGCGACCACGTGATCATCACCATGCGCGACGCCAGCGGGGCTGGCCTACTCGATCCCCGGCTGGTGCTGCGCAGCGCCGAGGGGCGCGAGGTCGCCGCCAACGACGACGTTGGGGCGGTGCGTCCGGAGGGCCTGGCCGAGCGCGACGCGCTGATTGACTTCTTCCTGCCGGCGACAGGCACCTTCACCATCGAGGCGGGACGCTTCGGCGGACGCGGTGACTACCTGCTGACGCTGGAGCGGGTGACGCAGTAGGACGCCGCTCTGCTGCGCCCTGGGGAAGACGAGACTTCCGAAGTCTTCGAAGACTTCGGAAGTCTGAGTGAGTCTATCCCCCACTCCTTGGGGCGTGAGAGCCGCCCAAGATCGGGTACAATAGCGGGCAGGCGACCTGTAGGCACCGATCGGGGCAGGCAGTCATGCAAGACCTCTCTGGAACGACCATCGGGCAGTACGAGCTGCACAGCCTGCTGGGCAAGGGCGGCATGGCGACCGTCTACCGCGCCTACCAGCCGAGCATGGAGCGCCCCGTAGCGATCAAGGTGCTGTCGCCAGACCTGGCCAGCGACGCCGAGTTCATCGCCCGCTTCGAGCGCGAGGCGCGCATCATCGCCCAGCTTCAGCACCCGCACATCTTGCCCGTCTTCGACTTCGGGCGTGCGGGGCCGTACACCTACCTGGTCATGCGCCTGATTGAGGGCGGCACGCTGGGCGACGAGTTGCACGGCAGGCCGCTGCCTCTCCTCCGCGTGTCGCAGATCACTGCGCAGATTGCCGACGCGCTCGATTACGCCCACCGGCATGGCATCGTCCACCGCGACCTCAAGCCGACCAACGTCCTGCTTGAGGGGCGCGACCGCGTCTTCCTGACCGACTTCGGCATTGCCAAGCTGATCGCCGGCGGGGCCTTCACCGGCCTGACCGCGCCGAACGCCGTGATGGGCACGCCAACTTACATGGCTCCGGAGCAGTGGCGCTCCGAGCCGGTGGACGCGCGCACCGACGTCTACGCCCTGGGCGTGATGGTCTACCAGATGCTGGCCGGGAAGGTGCCCTTCGCCGCTGAGACTCCGCACGGGCTGATGTACCAACATCTCGACCAGCAGCCAACGCCCGTCCGCCAGATCAACCCCGGTCTGCCGGTCGCCGTCGAGCCGGTGATGCGGCGGGCGCTGGCCAAAGACCGCCGCACACGCTACGCCTCGGCGGGCGAGCTGGCGCGCGACCTCGACCGGGCGCTCAATTTCCCGGCCCGCCTGCCTGAGCAGACTGTTTTCGACGCGCCGCCCGAATTGCTCGACTCGCCGCTTGATGCAGACCTGGCCGACGCCCTCGCCGAAGAAGACCTGCTGGCCTATGCCGACGACGCGGATCAGCCGGACATGGCCCTGACCAACCGCGCCGTGCGGCCCCCGCTGCCCCCCGCCGAGACGATCCCACCGGCGCGGCGCGCAGCTCCGTTCGAACGCCGTTCCCCAGCCGCCAGCCCTCCGCCCGCCTACAACGCGCCGCCCTACCAGGTGCCTGCGCAGTCCGTGTCCCGGCCCTCAACGCCGCTGATTACCGGCTACGCGCCGCCCTACCGCGCGCCGGAGCCTGTGGCAGAGCCTCCCAGCAGCGGGTTCGGGCGTCTGCTGACGATTGCGGTCGTGCTGGTCGCGGCCCTGATCGTCATGGCGGGGATCGTGCTGGTCAGCGCGCTGCTGCTCGATTCCGGCCCTGGCGCGCCTGCCGCCTCCGTCGCTCGCCCGCTGCTGACGATCACGGCTCCGGCGGACGGGACGACGCTCCAACTGGGGAGCCTGGTCGCCGTGCAGTTCACGGCCAGCGCCGAGGGCGGCATCAGCCGCATCGAACTGCGCCGCTTCGGGCAGGTGCTCAACACGATCGAGGGGAGCGGGGAGAAGACGTTCCAGGGTTGGTTCACCTATTCGGCCAACAGCACCGGCACGCACGAGCTGACGGTGATCGCCTACAGCGGGACGCGCGCCAGCGCGCCAGCACGGGTGACCGTCTTCGTGCAGTAGGCGCGCAGATTGGGCCGCTGGCCTAGCGCAGTCCCACCACGATGAGGGCGGCGATCCCGGCCAGGCTCACCGCGCCGACCGAAACTGACGCCGCCAGCCCGACGTAGAATGGCTTGAGACCCAGCCCGCGTAGTTGGGCGACGCGCGTGCCCAGCCCCACGCCAGCCATCGCCATGGCCAGGAAATTCTCGGCCCACTGCTTGATCGTCGCCGTCAGCGCGTCCCAGCCATCGCTGTCCCACAGTCCCCAGGCGGCTCCACTCCCGTCCAGTGTCGCGTCGCCCACCGTGCGGATCAGCGCGAAGGCGAGAAAGCCCAGAATGAACAGCGGGAACAACCGGAGCACGCTGAAACGCTGCGCGGCGTCCGGCGCGGTGAGTGCCACCCCCCGCCGGTAACGGTAGGCCATCAGCGGGATGACCAGGGCCATCAGCACATTGCGCACCAGCTTGGTGACTGTCGCCACGTCGAGCGCCTGGCCCGCGTCGTATAGTTCGGCGTAGATCAGTCCGCCCCCGGCCACCTGCGCCGTCTCGTGAATAGACGTGCCCAGGAACAGCCCGGCGCTGGTCGGATCGTTGGGGAACAAGGCGTGGCCCAGCAGCGGGTAGAGCAGCATGGCCAGGATGCCGAAGACGGTGATGTTGGCGATGGCGTAGGTCAGCTCCTCCTCCCTGGCGTCAATGGCCGGGCCAGCCGCGACAATGGCCGTCGCGCCACAGACGCTCGTGCCCACGCCGATCAGCGTACTCAGCCGCGCCGACAGCCGCAATCGCCGCCCCAGCCACGCCGTGATCAGCGATGCCCCGGCGATGCACAGCAAGATGAGGGGGACGCCCAGCGCGCCCAGGCGCAGCACGTCGCCCAGGCTCAGGCGGATGCCGAGCAGGATGATCCCCAGGCGCAGCAGCCGCTTGAGGCTAAAGCGCACGCCGGGCCGCACCCAGTCCGGCAGCCGCGCCAGGTTGCCGAGGGACAGCCCGGCCAGAATTGCCATCATAATGCCGGAGATCGGGCTGTTGTCGAAGCCGAGCAGTCCCTCGCCGATCCAGACGGCGGAGGCCAGTCCCAGCCAGGCGACCGCCGCCGTGAGCGCCAGCCCTGGCAGCAGCCGGACGGCGTCGCCAGGCAGGGTGGCCCACATAGGTGGGCGCGCCGTGTCATTCGTTGTCGGTGTGGTCATGCCTGGCTCACCTGATTCCGGAGCGTCTTCGCCTACACGATTAATTAATTAATCAACTTGAATAATCAACTGTACTGATTATAACCCCTTTCCGCTGCTTGGCGACTCCTGTTTGCTACGGGTGAAATACCCTCCCTGCCCAGTTCGAGGCATCGGCGGTATACTCGTCCTCAATGGGGATTTGCGGGGCAGCCAACGATCTCGCTGCGCCACTAACCAACGAACTTCTCTTCGCTGACCGCTGATGGCTGGCAACTGACCGCACCTGTCACAGGAGATGCGCGCCATGACGCCTGATGTTCACCCGGACGCTATCCGCAGCCTGCTGAGCGGCGATCACGGCGACCCGTTCGCCCTGCTCGGCCCACACCCCGCCGGCGAGGGGAAGGTCGCGGTGCGCGCCTTCCGCCCGACGGCGGCGGCGCTGGCCCTGGTGGACGAGCGCAGCGGCGCGCGCCTGCCCATGACCCGGCTGGACGAGGGCGGCCTCTTCTCCGTCGCGCTGGAGGCGGCGTGGCCTCCTCCGCCCTACCATTTCGTCGCCCAGATGCACGACGGGCGCGAGGAGACGCTGCAAGACCCCTACCGCTTCGGCCCGCTGCTGACTGACTTCGACCTCTACCTGCTCGGCGAAGGGCGCCACTTCACCAGCTACGAGCGGCTGGGCGCTCACCTGCGCGAAGTGGACGGGGTGCGCGGCGTGCATTTCGCGGTGTGGGCGCCCAACGCCTACCGCGTCAGCGTCATCGGCGATTTCAACGGGTGGGACGCGCGCGTTCACCCCATGCGCCTGCACCCCGACGCCGGACTCTGGGAGCTGTTCTTACCCGGCTTGGACGAGTGGACCGCCTACAAGTACGACCTGCGCACGCGCACCGCTGGCTACCAGACGCAGAAGACTGATCCCTACGGCTTCGCCCAGGAGATGCGCCCACGCACGGCCTCGCTGGTCGTAGACCTCGACCGCTACGAGTGGGGTGACGCGGCCTGGATGGAGGCCCGCCCCGCCCGCGACCCGCTGCGCGCGCCGATGAGCATCTACGAGGTGCATCTCGGCTCGTGGCGGCGCAAGACGGACGGACTGGAGTGGCTGACCTACCGCGAACTGGCCGAAACGCTGGTACCCTACGTTCAGGAGATGGGCTACACGCACATTGAATTGATGCCCGTCGCCGAGCACCCGCTCGACATGTCGTGGGGCTACCAGGTGACCGGCTACTTCGCCGCGACCAGCCGCTACGGGACGCCGCACGACCTGATGTACCTGATTGACCAGTGCCACCAGCACGGCATCGGCGTCATCCTCGACTGGGTGCCGGCGCATTTCCCCAAGGATGGGCACGGGCTATCGTTCTTTGACGGCACGCACCTCTACGAACACGCCGACCCGCGCCAGGGCGAGCACCCGCACTGGGGCACCTATATCTTCAACTACGCCCGCAACGAGGTGCGCAACTTCCTGATCAGCAATGCGCTGTTCTGGCTGAAGAAGTATCACGTGGACGCGCTGCGCGTGGATGCCGTTTCCTCGATGATCTACCTCGACTTCGGGCGCAAGGCAGGGGAGTGGGTGCCCAACGAGCACGGCGGCAACGAGAACCTGGCAGCCATCCGCTTCTTGCAGGAGGCGAATGTCGAGATTCACAGCCAGTGTCCTGGCTGCGTGACCATCGCCGAGGAGTCAACCGCCTGGCCGATGGTCTCGCGCCCGACGTACCTGGGCGGGCTGGGCTTCACCCTCAAGTGGAACATGGGCTGGATGCACGACACGCTGGACTACATCAGCAAAGACCCTGTCTACCGGCGCTGGCACCACCACCAGCTCACTTTTTCGCTGATGTACGCCTTCAGCGAGAACTTCGTGCTCTCGCTCTCGCACGACGAGGTCGTGCACATGAAAGGCTCGCTGATCAGCAAAATTCCCGGTGACTGGTGGCAGCAGTTCGCCACGCTGCGCCTGCTGCTCGGCTACCAGGTCACGCACCCCGGCAAGAAGCTGCTGTTCATGGGGCAGGAGTTCGGGCAGTGGCGCGAGTGGAGCGAGACGCGCAGCCTGGACTGGCACCTGCTCGAGAACTTCCCGACGCACCAGGGCTTGCAGCGGTGGGCGCGCGAATTAAATCGCTTCTACCGGGCGCAGCCGGCGCTGTGGCAGCGCGACTTCGACCCGGCGGGCTTTGACTGGATCGAGGCCAACGATGCCGAGCAGAGCGTCTACACCTATGTGCGCTACGCCGAGGATCGCTCCGACTTCCTGGTGGTGGCCCTCAACTTCACGCCGGTGCCGCGCCATGAGTACCGCATTGGCGTGCCACAGCCCGGCTATTACCGCGAGTTGCTCAACAGCGACGCGAGTGTTTACGGCGGGGGGAACGTGGGCAACTACGGGGGCAAG
>DYGW01000308.1 GCA_020724485.1 Thermoflexus sp.
CGGTTCATCTCGTAGAGTAGCTCTTTGATGAGCTGTGTGTTGACCGGGTCCAGGCCGGAGAACGGTTCGTCAATGATGACCAGGTCGGGGCGGTGCAGCACGGTGGCGATGACCTGGACTTTCTGCTGCATACCCTTGCTCAGCTCGCTGACCTTGCTCTTGGCATTGGCGGCCAGGTCGGCGCGATCCAGCAGGGCCAGGGCGCGCTGGCGGGCGTCGGCGCGCGACATGCCCTTGAGCTGGCCCAGGTAAACCAGCACCTCGAGCACGGGCACGCTACGGTAAAGCCCGCGCTCTTCGGGCATATAGCCGATGCGCTCTTTCGTCGCGTCGTTGATCGGCGCGCCGAACACGTCAATGCGCCCGGTGTCGGGCTTGAGGATGTCCAGGATCATGCGGATGGTGGTGGTCTTGCCGGCACCGTTGGGGCCAAGCATGGCGAAGATCTCGCCGCACTGCACGTCGAACGTCAGGTCATCTACGGCGGTGAAATCCCCGTACTTCTTGGTGATGCCGCGCACGGCAATCGCCAGTTCCGCTGTTGAAACACTCATGGGTACTGCTCCTCGCTCGTGAGTCGCCTTGGCTCCGCGCCGGACTGAAGCCTATACCATTATACGCAGCGGACGGCCCCGCCGTAACGGGTAATCTGTCACTTTGGGGAGGTGTCAGCCGGATTTCAGCCTGGCGTCAGCCAGGGGGGTGAGGGGACGCTCGCCATCACGGGCCGGACGGGGACGACGCGGTAAAGCTGGACGGATGGGCTGGCGTAGACAAGGGCGAGATAGGCGGCGCTGGCCGGGTCGAAGCTGCCCAGGGCGCGCTCGTCCGCGCCCACGTACACGAAGTCAACGCTGAACTCTGCCAACAGAGCGATCCGCTCGGCGTCGGGTGTACCTGCGTCGAAGAAGCGGACGACGTCAGCGAGCCGGTCTCTCGCGTTGGCTGTCTGGTCATAGTGACCGACAAGCACGCGCACACCTGCACGCCCTGGCAGCCAGTTGCCAGTGTAGAAGTAGGCCAGGGCCACATCGTCCAATCTGGCGTGAGCGCGCAGCCAGCGTTCCGCGCCGCGCTCGTCGGCGTGAGCGTAGAAGAAAGGATCGCCGGGCCGCTGGACGAAGCGCATGGTCAGGCTGATCGCCGTGCGCGCCGGGCTGGCCGCGACCAGCGCGAGCAGTGTCACCCCAATCAGCGCGACGGAGCGCGCCGTCAGCCGGGTTCGCAGGCTCGGCGCGATCACCCGCGACAAGCCTGCCGCCGCCAGGACAGTCACGGGCACATGCCAGCCTTCCATGAAGCGCCGCTGGAAGTTGACCGGGACGTAGACCAACACCAGCACGATTACGAACCACAGCGCCACCCCGCGCCAGGCCGTCGAGTCCGTCTGAACCGCGTGCCACAGTCCGGCCAGGGCCAAGAACCAGACGGGGCCGTATAGGTTGAGCATTCCCCAGACGGGAGGGGTTTGGGTGTTGCCCTGCTCAAGCCATCTTTCCAGGGATGGGTCGCTATGCGCCAGCCAGGTCAGCGCTCCGGCGGCGAGTCCCACCGGGACGAAGACGACCGCCAGCCGGCAGGCCTCTGCCCAGGGGAAGCGGCGCTGCGGCCAGGCGCGCCAGAGTGCCTCACCGCCGAGTATCAGTCCTACCACGGCGATCTGGTGGGCGTGGACCAGGACGATACCCAGCCCGGCAGCGATGGCCAGAGCCGCCCAACGCTTCCCATGGCCGGCCAGCAGGCGCTCTCCGGCGACGATCATGCCCATCATCAGGGTCATGCTGAGTGTGAAGTGCCCGTTGCTGAGCATGGCGAGGAAGCTGACTGCGTCCGAAAGCCACAGATCAGGTGTCAGTTCGACGCGGACTGTTTCCGACAGCTCCGGGCCAAACGCTATCAGCCAGCCCGTGCCGCCGGTGAACAGCAGCAAGCCAAGCGCCAGCTTCTGCTCGCCGGGTCGGTCGAAGCAGCGGGCCAGGAAGTGGTAAGCTGTCACGGCGAACAGCCCGCCGCAAGCGAGCCGGGCCAGGTGGAAGGTGAGCGGCAGCGAGAGCGAGATCAGGCGGGCGAAGTGCCCCAACAGGATGTAGAACATGAACAACGGCACCGGGCGGCTGGGCGTGGCGGTGTAGGGCAGAGTGAACAGCCAGCGGCCCGCGTAGCCCACCTGCATGTCGGCTAGGTACGTGTTTGTGTCGAGGGGGTTGATGCCAACCCCGGTGAAGACCGCGCCCTCCGGCGCTGCCAGCCAGCCCACTGCGTAGGGCAGCGCGCCCGCCAGCATGAACAGCGCCGTCCAGACCCAGACCCAGCGCGGAGTGTTGCTCAGTGGATGGCGGAAAGGTCGCATGGCAGCAATCAGAGAGAAAACGCTGCCGAGTCTCCCCTGGGCACCCCGCAGCGCCCAATGCAGGCCGGCGACCAGAGTGCATGGCGGTGCGCCGCCCGGCTGATTCCGCTTTCCAGTATAGCACCCGTTGGCGTCGCCAGCCGCGCAGACCGTTTTTTCACGGGTTTGGGGGCTTCGCAGATGCGGTGTGTGACGCGGTTGTGAGAACGCCCCGCTTACCGTTACAATGGTCATACCCTGATTGCTAGTCCGTTTCTTCCCGCTCGCAACCTCACCCCCTGGCCCCCTCTCCGCTGGCGGAGAGGGGGAAGTTGAGCGAAGCGAAGCGGGGGTGAGGTCAATAATTGGCAATTAAGGTAA
>DYGW01000042.1 GCA_020724485.1 Thermoflexus sp.
TTTTTGCTGCTGCTATTATCTACGCGATTTGTTCGGAGAGAAACCTAGTTGTACATGTGTATAACCCGCGCCGCCTGGCCCAGCCGGGCCTGGAACTGGTCAAGATCGTCGAGGCGACGCTGTTCGCCTGGCTGATCCTGGCCGGGATGCTTTACTTCAGCTTCCGCGATGTCTCGCGCCTGGAGTACATCTATTTCCTGGCCCTCTACCTGCCGCTGATCGTCACGCACCGGCTGGCCGTGCGCAGCGCGTTCCGGGCGCGCGACGGGCAGCGTTACCGCACGCGGCGCGTGCTGATCGTGGGAACCGGGAGCATCGCCCGCGACATCGCGCGCATGGTTCGGGAGCAGCGGTGGATGGGGCTGTCCCTGGCCGGGTTCGTGATCGAGAACGCGGAGGACGATCCGCCCGGTGACCTGCCGATCTTGGGCACGCTGGCCAGCGTGCCCGCCGCCATCAGTGCGCACGACATCGCCGAGGTGGTGATCGCGCTCCCCCGCGAGGACGCCAACGAGCTGCGCGACTTCGTCAACCGGCTGCAAACGCTGCCGGTCAACATTCGCCTGATCCCCGATTACTTCGACATGGCCTTCCTGCGGGTGAGCATCGAGAACTTCGGCGGGATGCCCCTGCTTAGCCTGAAGGAGCCGGTGCTCGACCCGTTTCAGCGCGTGGTCAAGCGCGTTTTCGATGTGGTGTTGACGCTGCTTCTGCTGATCCCCGCACTGCCGCTGATGGGCCTGATCGCGCTGGCCATCAAGCGCGACAGCCCCGGCCCGGCCCTCTTCCGGCAGACGCGCGTGGGCGAAGGTGGGCGCTTGTTCACCATGCTCAAGTTCCGCACCATGCACGACGGGGCCGAGGCACTGCAAGGTGCGGTGAGTGCCCAGGGCGCGGACGGCCATATTCTGTACAAGCACGAAGACGACCCCCGTGTGACGCGCGTCGGGCGCTGGCTGCGCCGCACCAGCCTGGACGAGCTACCGCAACTGTTCAATATCCTGCGCGGCGAGATGTCGCTCGTCGGGCCGCGCCCGGAAATGCCCTGGCTGGTCGAGAAGTACGAACCCTGGCAGCGCAAGCGTTTCGAGGTGCCGCAGGGACTCACCGGGTGGTGGCAGGTCAATGGGCGGGCAGACCGGCCCATGTATCTGCACACCGAAGACGACCTGTACTACATCCGCAACTATTCCGTCTGGCTGGACTTGCGCATCCTGTGGAAGACCGTCCAGGCGGTGCTGCTGCGGCGCGGGGCCTATTGACGCGCGCTGCGCCCCCAGGAGCGATGCCCATGCCCCCCTGTTCCGCCTTCGCGCGCACCAATATCCTGGGCGTTGGCGTCAGCGCCATTGACATGGCGCAGGCGGTTGCCCAGATCGCCTGTTGGATCGAGGAAGGCGCGCGCGTATACGTGGTCGTCGCCTGCGTCAACGACATTATGCACGCCCACCGCGACCCGGCCCTGCGCCGCATGACCAACGCCGCCGGGATGGTCACGCCGGACGGGATGCCGCTGGTTTTCCTCAGCCGGTGGTTGGGGCACGCGCATGTGGATCGCGTGTACGGGCCGGACTTGATGCTGGCTGCCAGCGCGATGCTGGCCGGGCGCGGCTGCCGCGCTTTCTACTACGGCGGGGCGGAGGGGGTCGCTGAGCGGCTCGCCGAGGTCATGGAGGCGCGCTTCCCCGGCCTGCGCACCGCCGGGGTGTATGCGCCACCGTTCCGCGCCCTCACGCCAGAGGAAGACGCGGCCATCGTCGCGCACATCAACGCGGCGCAGCCGGATGTAGTCTGGGTGGCGCTGGGGTGTCCTAAGCAGACGATCTGGATGGCCGAGCACCGCGACCGGCTGAATGCGCCGGTGTTGATCGGCGTGGGCGCGGCCTTCGACTTTCACACCGGACGCATTCCCCAGGCTCCGCGCTGGATGCAACGCCATGCCCTGGAATGGCTGTTCCGCCTCACAACAGAACCGCGCCGCTTGTGGCGGCGCTACCTGATCCACAACCCGCTGTTCGTGTGGTACGTGGCCCTGCAACTCGTCGGGCTGCGCCGCATTCCGCTGGACGGCGCGCAAGAATAGCGCCCGCTACCTCAAGAAGACGCACCCGGCACAGCAAACGTCAGCTCGACCAGCCCCACGCGGATCACGTCGCCGGGCGACAGCGCGCGCTTCTCGCCCAGCCTGACGGCCTGGCCGTTGAGCAAGGTGGGGTTGCGCTCGTTGAGCGCCTCCAGGTAATATGTCCCGCCGCGCTCGCTGATCTGTGCGTGGCGGCGCGAGACGGTGCGCCCCTCGGCCAGCGCGCTCACATCCACCGCCAGCATCTCCGCTGCGTCTGGGCTGGCGGCGTCGGGTCGCCCGATGATCGCCGGCTGCCAGTCAATCGGGAATGCCTTGCCGGACGCTGCCTCCTGCAAATAGGCGCGCCCCGGCTTGGTCACCGCCTGGAAGTACTGTCCGCCGCGCGCCACGACACGCTCCTGCAACCGGCGCCGCTCGCGCTCGAAGATTAGCTCGGCCCCCGTCTGCAAGCCAAGCTGCTCCATCGTCCGGTCGAGCGGGAGCGGCTGCTCCTGCCCGTGCAGCGTCAGGCGGTAGCCAGCGTCCAGCAGGTTGAACTCGCGCCGGATTTCCTCGATCAGCGCGCGCACGGTCAGGTTGGCGCGCACCGACGCTTCCTGGCGGCGGTCTTCGTCGTCGAACAGGTCGGAGGTGATAGTCAGGGTGATGCGGTCCATGGCGCTCTCTTTGTCAGGAGTCTTGAGTCCGGAGTCATGAGTGGGGAGTTGGGATAGTGAGGTATTCCAGCGCCAGGAAAGCTATGCCTCCGGCTCTGAACTCCTCACTCAAGCCTTCTCACTCACGCCTGTTTCTCTCACTTCGCCGGCGCGCCGCTCTTCTCGGCGGCCTCGTCACTTGCCGGTTCCGGCTCCGGCGGCGGGTTGATCTCGATGTACCAGCGCGCGCGGTTCTTGTAGTGCTTGCCGATCTCCTCCACCCAGCGGTCGAGCGAGCCTTCCAGGTCGCTCTCGTCGTGAGGGATGGCCGTCTGGATCAGGGACAGGCGGCCCGCCTTGACGATGTAGCCGCGCCCCGGCGGGAACTCGTCGCCGCCGCCGCGCACGCGCCCGCCGAGCGCGCTGGGCGCGTCGGACGAGTCCAGGCCCAGCCCGTAGCGCGGCGCGACGACCTGCTTCATCAGGTCGTCCATCGAGCGCATGACGCTCAGCGAGCCGCACATAATGAAGTGCAGCCCCTCCGGCCCGTACTTGCGGGCAAGCTCGGCCATATCGCGGTACTCGGTGGCGCGGGTGGCCGGGCCGAGGATGTTGGTGAAGTCGTCGTAGTTGTCGGCGATGACGAAAATCTCCGGGCGCGGCTCGCCGGCGGGCCGCGCGCTGTATTCGTACTGGAGCTTGGCGAGGGCTTCGGTCAGCGCTTCTTTCTCCGACACGGCGGCCAGGACATGCGGCAGGTCGCCGAGCGTATGCGCGCCGCCGTACTTGAAGAAACGCTGCTGAAAGTCAATGAGCACCATCGCCACGCGCTCCGGCGGGTAGACGTGGGCCAGGGCCATCACCCACGCGCGCAGCGCCGTCGTCTTGCCGCACAGCGGCGGGCCGGTGATGACGAAGTGTGGGCCGCGCTGCTGCAGGTCGAGCAGGGCTGGCTCCAGGTTGAGGTCTTCCACGCCCAGGATGGTCTGCACGCGATCCGGCCCCTTACCCAGCGCCGGTAGCAGGCTGCGCAGCGGGATGATCTCGCGCAGGATGTCAATGCCCTCTGGGCGCTCGCCCGGCCAGGCGCTGGCCAGCAGCCGGGCGAACATTTCCAGCTTGGCCGTCTCGTCAACGCCCCCGGCCTCTTCCTCTTCGGTGATGCCGACCGGCAGCGCCGTCTGGAACTCCAGCGGCATACGCTCGACAGAGACGAAGCCGCGCCCTGGGATGTCGTCAATGCCCGGCACGCCGCGCCCGACGACGTTGGCGTACTCGGCCTTGTCAGCCAGCTTGAGGGTGATGCGCTCGGTGAACAGGCTGTAGAGCTTGCCCGGCAGGGCGTTGGTCTGGTCGGCGGTGACGACCAGGTGCACGCCGTAGGCGCGCCCTTCGCGGGCGATGCCGATCAAGGACTCCAGCAGCCCCTCGTAGTTCTCTTTGAACTCGGCGAAATTGTCTATGACAACCAGGATCGCCGGGAGCACGTTGTCGGGATGGCTGGCGTTATAGGTGCTCAGGTTGTCGGCGCGCGCCTGGCTGAGGATGCGGTTGCGCTCCTCCAGGATGCTCTCCAGGCGGCGCAACAGGCGCTGTACGCGCTCCTCCTCGGAGGGCAGGATCGAGGCGGCGCGGTGCGGCAGTGCCTCCAACACGTCCAGGCCGCGCCCGCCAAAGTCGAGGATGTAGACGTGCAATTCGTCCGGTGAATGGGTGGCGGCCAGGTTGGTGATCACCGAGCGCAGGAAGGTCGTCTTGCCCCAACCGGACGCGCCAAAGATCACGGCGTGGCCGCGCGTCAGGTCGAGCGTCAGGCGCAGGCGCTCGGCGCGGATTGGGTTGTCAATCAGGCCGACCGGCGCGCGCATGGCTTCGGTCGCCCAGTTGATGCCCCGCCAACTGCCGCGCTCTTCCAGCCAGGCCAGCACCGCCGGGTTGAGCGGCAGCAGCGGGTCGGGCTGGTCTTCGCCCTTGATCTGGGTGGAGTGCAGCGCCAGGTAGGCGGGCAGCGGGTCGGGCCAGGGCTTCTGCTGTTTGACCACTTCCTCATCGCTCTCGGCCAAGCGATGCATCACCTCGACCAGCACGTCGGACAGGGCGGGCGCTTCTTGCAGCGGGCCGGACGGGCGCGCCTGCGCCGCCGTACCCTTGTGCCGCTCCAGCCAGATCACCGGCGGCTCGGCGTCAATTTGCGGGCCGGTATAGGGGCCGCCAGCACGCGCGACCTGCATCAGCTCGACATTCTCGTTGCCCACCTGCAGATAGGCGCGCCCAGGAATGTTAGGCGGCAGGAAGGCAGCGTCGGAGCGGCGCAGCAGCTCGCGGCTGTCTTCCATCGTCTCGACGCGCAGGCAGATGCGGAACTTCATGTTGGCGCGCATCTGGTCGGTGACCGCGCCCGCCGGGCGCTGCGTCGCCGTGATCAGCGTGACGCCGAGCGCGCGGCCCAGGCGGGTGATGCTGTCGAGCTGCGCCTTGAAGTCCGGGTTTTCCTTCACCATCTCGGCGAACTCGTCCACGATGATGAACAGGAAGGGGAACGGCTCGCGGGTCAGGTGCAGCCCCTTCTGGCGGTAGTGGACGATGTGTTTGACGTTCGTGTCGGCGATCAGCTTGCTGCGCCGGTTGAGTTCGGAGCGCAGGGCGGTGAAGGTGCGCACCCCCGCCGTGCCTTGCAGGTTGGTGACGATGTCCACACAGTGCGGCAGCGTGCGGAACGGCTCGAAGGCCGCGCCGCCTTTGTAGTCTACCAGCACGAAGTTGATCACGCTGGGATCGTACTTGATGGCCAGGCCGACAATCAGCGTCAGCAGCAGCTCCGACTTGCCAGAGCCGGTCGTGCCGGCGATCATGCCGTGTACGCCGTCGCCGTCCGCCGAGAACACCAGCGAGCGCACCTTGTTGCCGGGCATCAGGCCGATGGGCGCGCTCAGCCACTCGGACGCTTCCGGCAGGCGCGTGCGCCGCCAGTAGTCAATGATCGGGATTTCCTCGACCGTCTCTGCCGCGTTCATCTCCAGCAGGTTGACCGCCGTGGCCAGGTCGGCGCCGTAGGTGGTGCGCACAGCGAGCGGGGCCAGCTTGCGGGCGAAGTCCTTTTCGGCGCTCGGCGCGTCGAGCAGGTCCGCCTCGCCCACGTAGCGCAGCGTGTTGACGCCCACTTCGGCGTAGCGGAAGGCGACTTTGCTGTCGTTCACCCGCTCAACCTCGATCACGGCCTTGCAGTCGCTGGGGATCAGGCTGCGCTCGGGCACGACGAAGACGATCGCCGCCCCCAGGCGCGGCCCCTGCGTGAGCAGGATCGAGACGGCGGCCTCGGCCTGCACCTCGGCCAGCGGCGAGTTCTCGCCGAAGCCGCCTACGCCGTCCACCACGACCAGCAGGTGCGGCAGGGTGGGGTCGGTGTCGCTGTCCTTGTCGGCCAGGCGTAGCTGGCGGCGCTCTAACTCGACCTGCAGATCGTCCCAGAAGCGGCGGACTTTGTCTTGCTCGAAGCACAGTTGGTCGCCGGTGCCCTGCTGGTTGCGCGCCGTGTTGCAGTGCGGTAGCCAGCGCGCCCACTCCCACTCCGCGCGCGACTCCGGCGAGCCGACGACGAACAGCCGCGCATCGGTCGGCGCGTGAAAGGCCGTGTAGTGGGCCATCATCGCGCGGATGAAGTGATACGTCTCGACCCGCCCCTTGCCGGCGATGCCCAGGGCGAAGCGGGCGGTGACGGATTGATCGTCGGGACTCTGGCCTTCCTCGTCGTCCGCGCTGACCGCTGCTGACGCGCTTTCCGGCTTGATGTAGCGGCGCAGGGGGATGGTGATCGGCACGTCGGTGACGAAGCGCGAGTCTTCTTGCAGCTTGAGCGCGTCCTTAAGCTGCGGGTCGTCTTCGGCGGGCGTTCCGGTGCTGAGCGCATAGCGCACGGTGGAGGGCCGCGTGCCGATGCCCAGCCGCACCGCGCCAAAGTCGCTGTCGGTCGTGCGCCGCTCCCACAGCCGCAGGCCGTTGACCTTGTTCTCGCGGTCGGCGGCGATTTGCAGCACTGTCTCCGGCTCCGGGTAGTTGTGCAGGTAGAAGCCGCGCTGGATGTCGTGCGAGGCGATCATCTCTTTGCGCAGCTCGATCAGGCGGAGCTGGTAGGCGCGCTTCTTCTCCGCTTCCAAGCGGCTGTTGCGGATGAAGGCGATCAGCGCCACTGTAGTCGAAGCGACCACCGACAGACCCATCGGGATCAGCAGCAGCATACTGCGCCCCTGCCCGCTGGCGCTGACGATCACGTAGCCGATGATGGTGATCAGCGGCAGCGCCACCTGGATCAACTGCTGGCGACCGCCGGACTCGGTGGCCGGCGGCTGCGGGATGGTCACTTCGCCGTAGGGGAGTTCGGGCTGAATGCGGGGAGGGCGATTGGTGAACTCAGGCATGAGTCAAGTCTCCGGCGATTCACCGTTGCACGGATGATCGTGCACGTGCTGCTATGGGTATTATACAACACCTGGAGTCTCGCGCAGGGAGTCCCTGGCAAGGGCAATCGCATCTTAATCTGCCGCTTGTCCGCCGGTTGACCTCACCCCCTGGCTTCGCTGCGCTCGGCCTTTCCCCCTCTCCGCTACGAAGAGGGGGAGGCAAGGCGCGCCAGCGCCGAGCGGGGGTGAGGCAAACAGGATACGGCCAGACGGCCTGACAGATTTTGCACGCACTCAGGCCCGCGCGGCGTTTGACACAGACCGCAGATCACTGTACTGTACTGATGACAAGGGCGATTTCCCGTAGGGGCGTAGTGCACTACGCCCCCAGGACCAGCCAGCGAGAGGGAAGCTGTGAAGCGCGTCTGCACTGTCTGCCAGCGAGTGTCCGTTGACGGCAACCTGTGGTGCCAGGAGCCGGATTGCCCGGCGGGGAACATGCCGCTGATCTTCGATTACGGCGAGTGGCTGGGCGATATCAAGGTGTTGCGCTTGCTGCGCGTGCTGCGCACGGCGGCCATCTACGAGGCCGAGCGCGGCAAGGAGCAGGTGCTGCTCAAGGTGGCTCATCCCGGCTGCCAGGATCAGCTTCGCCGCGAGGCGCGCGTGCTGCTGGAGCTTGCCGCGCACCAGCAGCACCCCATGCTGCCTGTGCTGCTACCGGCCTACCAGCAGATGGACATCAAGCAGCGGCCCTACGGCAAGACCATGTTCCGCGACGAGGCGAAATACTACGAAGTTTTCGCCCATGCCCAGGGCGAGTTCCTGCGCGACATGCTGCTCAAGAACCCGCAGCCCTGGTACCAGCACGCCGCCTGGATGACGATCAGCCTGGCCGACGCCATCGCCTTCCTGCACTTGCGGGGCAAAGTCCTGCACCTGAACCTCACCCCGGATGCGATCTACGTCCGCACCGACAAAGAGGGCATCCCCCGCCCGCTGCTGCTCGACCTGGGGATGCTCGGCGATCCGGCGGGCATTGACCCGGCCTGGGTGCGCAAGTACGGCGTGCCGGCCTATATGCCGCCAGAGCTAATCGCCCACGACGGGCCGGTCGGCTACGCCTCTGATGTGTACGGGCTGGGCCTGGTGCTGTACGAGATGCTGGCCGGGCACCCGGCTTTCCGTTTCACCCAGCGCAAAGACGACGACGTGCGCCGCCTGGTCGTCGGCGGGGTGCGCGAGCCGTTGGAGCGCACCGATCTGGCCGAGGACATTCACAACATCGTGCACATGGCCGTCCAGCGCGCGCCGGAGCAGCGCTTCCAGGACGTGCGCGCCTTCGCCAAGATGCTGCGCACCAAGTTTGGGGAAGTGCCCGCCGAGAAGAAGCGCTCGATCAACCGGCGCATCCTGGCGGCGGTGATCGTCATCGTCCTGGCGACGATCATCCTGATCATGCTCTCGGCGCTGCTCGGCTGACTGCGCGCCCCCCGCCCAACGAAACACCCACCGCATCGCCGGTGGGTGCTGTCGTATAAGGAACGCCCGCGCTCGTGTAGAACGCCAGGGGCCTGTTAGGCGAAGCGCTGCGAGCCGGAATAGTCGCCATCGCGCAGGCTGATGATCGCCCCGATGAGGTCCATGCTCAGCTCTTCGCAGGTCGCGGCTAGGCGGTCAACGTTGGGCTTGATGCCCTCCAGGTAGTGGACCAGCGCCAGGTTGCCGACCAGACCGAAGAAGGCCGACGCTTTGAGAACGGCGATAGCCACTTCGAGGGCTTTGCTCACCGCCTCCAGCGTGTCGCTAGAGGCGCGAAAACTGTCGGACAATTTCTGTACGGCGTCATAGTCCATTGAGACTTCGGCCATGTCATCCTCCTTAGGTCAAACACGCGCGCCCAAATGCCGGGGCGGGACTAGAAGATCGAATCGAAAATGTCAGTGACCTGGCCCACGACGCCAAAGACGTCGTTATCGGCTTGCTGGACAAGGTTCAGCGCGGAGGTGATGTTGCCGCCAAAGCCCGCAATGGAGGCGATGAGAGCCATGATCTCCGGAATCAGACGGGTCTGCACTTCCTCGGTGAAGGCACGCGCGCCCGCACCGGTCCAGGCTCCGCCGGTGATCGGCCCCATCCCGCTGCGGATCCCGCCAGCAACTTCTTCGACCATGTTGGCCTGTTGCACCACCTGGCTGACGACATCCTGTACATCGCCCATAACACAGCTAAAAATGGACATTGCACCTCACCTCGCTTTAGCCTTTGAAGCGGCTTGCCGCTTCTGTGTCGCCGTCGCGCAGATCCACGAGCGCGCCGTAGACATCCATCCCCAGCTCATCGAGCTTGTCCTGCAAGGCACCGATCCGCGCGTTGAGATTGCCGCGAATCGCCTGGGCAAGCGCATCACCGCCCCGACCGAGCAAAGCGCCGTCCTCCAGCCGCCCGGCGATGTTCTGCATGGCGCGCTTGAGGTCTTCCAAATGCTGGCTGCCTTCTCTGAAGAGACGGGCCATATCTTCCATCAGGTCATAATCCATTTGTACGTCAGGCATCGTGACCTCCTTATCGTTGGCGCATTAGGGGTGGCGCGCCAAGCACTGCAAACGCTACCGCCTCGCAAAGAGCGAGCTGGCGTCCTGCTCGGCCTGTGAAAGGATGTTGCTGATCTGCTTGATGGCGCTGCCAGCGTCTTCCAGTGCGCGCGCCAGGCGCTGCATCCCTGGGTTCACCAGGTCGTGCATCTCGGCGTAGAACGCATCTGCGCCGCGCCCAATCCAGCCGCCGCCTTCCAACTCGCCCACCAGGTTATTGATCTGGTTGGCAAGCTGCTCAATGCCCGCCGACTCTTGCATGAACTCGTTGGCGATGTTGGCCAACTCGTCGTAGTCGGCCTGAACTTTTCCACCGAAACCGGGCATGTTGACCTCCTACCTTCTGCTTGTCCCTTGTGTCAGCGCAGCACGCCGCCCGCAAGACATCCGAGCGGCGTTGCGTCCCTGTGTATTGCCTGTCCCTGTCGAATCAGTCTCCACCCCTCCTTTGCCCCCGCCCCAGCCAGTGCCGCCCGTGTTAGCGGCACAATGCTTCTGCACAACCGAGCGTGACTAAAGCCAGTGTAGGCGACTCGACGAGCGTTTGTCAAGGTGTGTGACCGCTCATAACCATAAAAACGCTATGCAGATGAGTAAAAATTGATAAAAGGCTGCCAGCGCCCGCCTCTCTCGCCTGTGTGTGGGTTGTGCGCGCCCCCCCACCTCCGCTATACTCCTTACTACTTTGGTGGTTGGTAATTGGTTTTTGGTTCTTGGTGATTGGTAAAAGCGGCTCCGTTGCGGGTGTGTTCTGCCAACAATCAAGAACCAGAAACCAAGAACCCCTCGTTATGCCAGGTTTGGCAGGGTGAGATACCGCTAGCGAAAGCCGGTCTTGCGACGCGCCATGAGCAGCCAGGACTTGACAGGCCACACGTTAGGACAGTACGAGCTACGCGAGCTGCTGGGCCGGGGCGGGATGGGCGCCGTCTACCGGGCATACCAGCGGACGCTCAAGCGCGCCGTAGCTGTCAAAGTGCTGCCCGCTGCCCTGGCCGCTGACGCCGACTTCGTCGCCCGCTTCACGCGCGAGGCCGAGACCGCCGCCTCGCTGGAGCACCCGCACATCATCCCCGTCTACGATTACGGCGTCGAGGGCGGCACCAGCTACATTGTCATGCGCCTGCTGAGCGGCGGCACGCTGGCCGACCGCATGGCCCAGCGCGAAGCGAGCGGCGCGCCGCTGCCCTCGCTCGGCGAGATCGCCCGGCTGCTCAGCCAGCTTGCCGGCGCGTTCGACTACGCTCACCAGCAGGGCGTCATCCACCGCGACATCAAGCCCAGCAACATCATGTTCGACACGCACGGAAACGCCTTCCTGGTGGACTTCGGCATCGCCAAGCTGCTGGAGCACACCAGTGCCCTGACCGCTACCGGGGCCGTGCTGGGCACGCCGCTCTACATGGCCCCGGAGCAGTGGCGGGCGGAGCAGCCCGTCCCGGCCACCGACCAGTACGCGCTGGGCGTGACCATCTACCAACTGCTGACCGGGCAGGTGCCCTTCCAGGCACCGACGCCCTACGGCCTGATGCACAAGCACCTCCACGAGACGCCCACGCCGCCGCATGTCCTGCGCCCCCACCTGCCGGCGGCGCTCGCCGCCTCGCTGGAACGGGCGCTGTCTAAGTCGCCCGGCGAGCGCTTCCCGTCGGTGACCGCCTTCGCGCAGACGTTTGAGCGGGCCGCAGCGGGCGAGACCGGGCAGGATACGCAGTTCCTCACTCGCCCGCTCGAAGGCAAGCCGCCCGTACTGGTCAGCACGCCCTCGCCGCTGCCCCCGCCCGCGCCTCCACCTTCGGCAGCCTTCGCGCCTCCCGCCGCGCCGGAACCAGGCCGTCCGCCAGGCCGGGGCCGCGCTCTGCTGGTCTGGGGGGCGGTGATCGTCCTGCTCGTCGCGCTGGCGGCGGCGGGAGTGATCTTCCTGGGCGGCGGTGGGGAAGAGAAGGCTCCGAGCGCCACCCCCTCGCTGACGCAGGTCGCCGCCGCGCCTACTGAGTCGCCCACCAGCGCGGGCGGCCTGACGATCCTGAGCACGGACACGCCTACCGTCCCGCCGGCCAGCGCGACTCCGGCTGAGTCGCCCACCAGTGCGGGCGGCCTGACGATCCTCGGCACCGATACGCCGACTGTCCCTCCGGCCACTACGACCGTCACGGCGACGCTGGCTATGCCCTCGGCCACTGCGACCGTTGCGCCGGCTGAGACACCTACCCGCGCGGGCGGCCTGACGATTCTCAGCACGGACACGCCCACCGTCCCTCCGGCCACTGCGACCGCGACCCCTTCGCCGACTGCCAGTGCGACTGAGACACCCTCCCCGACCTTGACGCCGAGCGCCACGCTGACGCCCAGCCACACGCCGCAGCCAACCGCGACCGACACGGCGACGCCTGATTTCGTCGCCACGACCGAGGCATTGGTCGCCGAGCGGCTGACCCAGACCGCGCAAAGCTGGACCAGCACGCCCACCGTTACCGACACGGCGACGCCCGATTTCGCCGCGACGGTCGAGGCGATGGCTATCGCTGCCATGACCGCGACGGCTGACGCCTGGACAGACACGCCCACGCCAACCGACACGCCGACGGCGACGCTGACGCCTACGCTGACCGCGACGCCTTCCGCCACGCCCACGCCCGTCCCGACGGACACGCCGCCGCCCACCGCTGGGCCAATCATCTTCCCGCCGCCGCCTGGCGCGACGCCCCTCCCGGTGGGCAGCGCCAACACCGCCTGGGTGCCGATCGTCGGGGACTATCGCGGCATCGCGCTGGTTGGCGTGCCACCGGGCTGTTTCATGATGGGCAGCGATGAAGGCGACGCCGACGAAAAGCCGGTGCGCCGCGTCTGTCTGAGCGCCTCCTGGATCGGCCAGACGGAAGTCACCAACGCGCAGTACGCCGCCTGCGTGAGCGCGGGGGCGTGCGCCCCGCCGCGCGACCGGACGGCTTTCGACAACCCGGCCCTGGCCGATCACCCGGTGACGTGGGTCTCGTGGTTCGACGCCGCCGCTTTCGCCGAGTGGATCGGGGCGGCGCTACCCACCGGCGCGCAGTGGGAATTCGCGGCGCGCGGGCCGCAAAGCTGGACTTATCCCTGGGGTGACAGCCCGCCGACCTGCGCTCTGGCCAACCTGGAGCGTTGCACGAACGGCACCAGTCCAGTGGGAGCCTACCCCGCCGGGGCGTCGTGGGTGGGCGCGCTCGACCTGGCCGGGAACGCCTGGGAATGGGTGGCCGATTACTACGGGCGCGACTATTACGCGACGCTGACCGATGGCGTGCTCGACCCGCTCGGCCCGCCTTTCGGCGACATGCACAACGTGCGCGGTAGCTCGTGGGAAAACGAGGCGCGCTACGCGCGGGCTTACTACCAGGGCGGCAATTACCCGGACTACGTTACCTACGTGCTCGGCTTCCGCATCGCCGTGCCCGCCGACCTCGGCGAGACGCAGCCGCCCACCCCCACACTGCCGCCTCTGCCGACTGAGCCGCCAGCCACCCGCGAAGCCGATGACGATGGTTGTCCGCGCTATATCATCCAGGCTGGCGACTCTCTCTACTCAATCGCCCGGCAGTACGGCGTGTTTCCGGGCAATATTCTGATCGCCAATGGCCTGACTGAGTATGATGCGGCTACTCTGCAGGTTGGCCAGGAGTTGATCATCCCCGTGCCGGGCTGCATGGCGCTTACCACACCCACACCCGCCGGCCCGCCCACGCCGACGCCCTTCGGCGGCGGGTGGAGCGAGATCGCCTTCGTGTCCGAGCGCGACGGCAGCCGCGAGATTTACGTGATGAGCGCGGACGGGACGAACCTGCGCCGCCTGACCAACAACCGCGCCAACGACCGCGATCCGGCCTGGTCGCCGGACGGGATGCGCGTCGCTTTCTACTCCGACCGCGAGGGAAACGCCGACATCTACGTGATGGGCGCTGACGGAAGCGGCCTGCGCAACCTGACCAACCACCCGGCCAACGACTACCACCCCACCTGGTCGCCGGATGGGAAACGCCTCGCCTTCAACTCTGACCGCGAGGGGAGCGGCGACATCTACGTGATCAACGCCGATGGGAGCGGCCTCGTCCGCCTGACCACGCCGGGCACTCAGAACGGCGGCCAGGCCTGGTCACCGGACGGATCGCGCCTCGCCTTCAATTCCTCCCGCGACGGTGACGAGGAAATTTACGTGATGAATGCCGACGGGAGCGGCCAGACGCGCCTGACCTTCAGCCCCGGCAACGACGGCTTCCCCGCCTGGTCGCCGGACGGGACGCAGATCGCCTTCCAGTCCAACCGCGACGGGCAGTTCGACGTCTACGTGATCAACGCCGACGGGTCAGACCTGCGCCGCCTGACGGCCACGGGGGCCAATGACTGGTGGCCGGAGTGGTCGGCGGACGGGCAATATATCGCCTTCATCTCCGACCGCGACGGCATCGGCGCGATCTACCTGATGGCGGCAGATGGGAGCAATCCGCGCCGCCTGACCCCGCTCACTTCGTGGAACGACAGCCCGGCCTGGCGGCCCGCACGCTGAGCCGAGCGGTTTGGTCGCTGGCCCCCGGTGCGCCAATCCGTCGTGAATCCGCGAACAGGTCGTTCGTAGACCCTCGCGCCTGGACTGCCCCCACCTTCCCTGGTATGATCGCGGCGCACTGAGTTACGCCTGACAAGAAAACCCATGCGCGTGACCATCGAGCTACGCCTGCTGCCCCGCTTCCGCGTGATGGACTACTTGATCCAGGCCGGCGGCTCGCCAACCGAAGCCCTGTCCGTCGCCGGAGACGGCTGGACGGCGACCATCGAGGCGCTGGAGCCGGACAGGCTGGGCCTCGTCGCCGTGCCACGCGACTGCCTGGTCATCGAGGGCGATGAGGCGGCGGTTGAGCGCGTGCGGGCCTTCATGCAGCGCCAGATAGACCAGATGCGACGACGGCGCGCCTGGAGAATCGGGCCGGGTGATGTATAATCTTGACAACCGTCTTTGAAATTAGCCGGGATCGTGCGCGTGACTGAGCCAGACACCTCCCCCATCCTTCATGACCGCCTGGGCAGGCCGTTCCGCGATCTGCGTATCTCGGTCACCGATCGCTGCAACTTCCGCTGCACGTATTGCATGCCCGAAGAGGTCTTCGGCGAGCGCTACCGCTTCCTGCCCAAGAGCGACCTGCTCACCTTCGAGGAGATCGCCCACGTCGCCCGCGTCCTGATCGGGCTGGGCGCGCGCAAGATTCGCCTGACGGGGGGCGAGCCGCTCGTCCGCCACGAGATCGAGCGGCTGGTCGCCCAGCTTGCCGCGCTCGACGGGCTGGACGACCTGGCCATGACCACCAACGGCTACCTACTCGCCCAGCAGGCAGAGACGTTGCGCGACGCCGGGCTGAGGCGCGTCACTGTCAGCCTGGACAGCCTGGATGACACCGTCTTCCGGCGCATGAACGGCGGCAAGGCGGGCGTTGCCCAGGTGTTGGAGGGGATTGCTGCCGCCCAGCGCGCCGGTCTGACCCCGATCAAGATCAACGCCGTCGTGCAGCGCGGCGTCAACGACCACACCATCGTCGCCCTGGCCCGCTTCTGCCGCGAGCGCGGCTACATCGCCCGCTTCATCGAGTACATGGATGTGGGCAACCTCAACGGCTGGCGGCGCGAGGACGTGGTGTCCGCCGCCGAGATCGTCGCCTGCATTGACGCCGCCCTGCCGCTGGAGCCGATCCCCAGCAACTATCCCGGCGAGGTTGCCAGCCGCTTCCGCTTCCGCGACGGGAGCGGCGAGATCGGGGTGATCGCCTCGGTGACGCAGCCGTTCTGCGGAAGCTGCACGCGGCTGCGCCTGTCGCCGGAGGGCCAGCTTTACACCTGCCTCTTTGGGACGCAGGGCACCGACCTGCGCGGGCCGCTGCGCGCTGGCGCGGCGGACGATGCGCTGGCCGCGCTGGTGAGCAGCGTCTGGCGGGCGCGGACTGACCGCTATTCGGAGATTCGCGCGTCGGTGAGCGCGCCGGGCAACAAAGTCGAAATGTACTACATCGGCGGGTAGTGGCTGGGAGCGAGCGATGCGCGTGCATGTGACCTTTTACGGCGGGCTGAAGCAGGACGTGGGCGCCAAGCGGCAGACGGTCGAGCTGCCCGGCGACGCGCCGACCGTCGGCGCGCTGGTCGAGACGCTGGCGGCGCGTTACCCGGCGCTGGCCGAGCGCCTGGCGACGGTCGCCTGCGCGGTGGGCGATACGCTCGTCGGGCCGGAGCACGCGCTGCGCGACGGTGACGAGGCCGCCCTGCTGCCGCCAGTGAGTGGAGGCTGAACGATGGGATGCTGGATTGTGACCGGGCCGCTGGCCCTGGAACCGCTGCTGCAGGAGACCGAAGACACAGCCAGCGGCGCGCTGGTCGTCTTCTACGGGACGGTGCGCGATCACAACGACGGACGCCCGGTGGAGTCCATGACCTACGAGGCGCACGTGGCCCTGGCCGAGAAAGTGCTGGCCGAGATTGAGGGCGAAGTGCTGGCCAAGTTCGGCGCGCGGCGCTGCCGCATCCAGCACCGCATCGGCCACCTGGCGCTGGGCGAGCCGAGCGTGCTGATCGTCGTGCGTGCCGGACACCGCGACGCCGCCTACGCCGCCTCGCGCTACGCCATTGACGAGCTCAAGCAGCGCGCCCCGATCTGGAAGGAAGAGCATTACGCTGACGGCGACAGCCGCTATCTGGATGGCGTCCCGCTGACCCGGAAGGACGAAACCCCCACATGAAAGATGTCACCGCCAAGTCGCCGACGCTGCGCGAGGCGCTGGCCGAAGCCAAGATCACCATGCCGCCAGAGATTCAGGTCATGCTGCGCGAGCGCCGCCTGGAGAAGGGCGACGCCCTGGAGATCGCTCGCGTGGCCGGGGTGATGGCCGCCAAGAAGACCTGGGAGATCATTCCCTTCTGCCATCCGCTGCCGATCACCGGCGTGGACATCACCTACGAGCACGAGCCGGATGGCGTGCGCGTCCGCGCCCGCGTGCGCACGCTCGCCCCGACCGGCGTGGAGATGGAAGCGCTCGCCGCGGCCAGCATCGCCGCACTGACGCTCTACGACATGCTCAAGCCGCACACCAAGCAACTAGCCATCGTCGAGACGCGCCTGCTGATGAAGACCGGCGGCAAGAGCGGCGATTACGTCTATGAGGGCGCGTCCTCCCCGTCCAACGGGACAGAAGGCGCGTAGCAGAGGCGCAACAGCAGGACTTCGGAAGTCTATGTTGGGCTATTCCCCGGCGTACCCGCACAGGGCAATCGCGCCCGGCCCCGTGTGCACGCCCATCACCGGCGAGGTCACGCTGATCAGCAGCTCCGCCGGCTGGTGCTCGCGCTGGATGCGCGCGGCGAAGGCGTCGGCGTCGGCGCGCGACTCGCTGTGGATGATGCCGATGTGCAGCGGCTTGGACGTGTCAACCCGCTCGAAGAAGCCTGTGTAGAGCTTCTCCAAAGCCTGCGCCCGGCTGCGCGAGCGCGACGCCGGCTCGATCTTGCCCGTCTCGTGATCCACCATCAGCTGCGGCTTGAGGTTGAGGATGGTGCCCAGCCACATCGCCGCGCGCCCGATGCGCCCGCCCCGGTGCAGGTATTCCAGCGTGTCCACGTGCAGCAGCGTGACCGCGCCGCGTCGCACGCGGTCGGCGGCGGCGATCATGTCCTGGGCGGTGCCCCCGGCCTCGCGGGCGCGCGCGGCGGCGAGCACCTGAAAGCCCTGTGTCAGCGAGTTGGCCCGCGCGTCGAAGACGTGCACGGGGATCGCCGCGTCGCGCGCGGCCTGCTGAGCCGAATCGTGCGTGCTGCTCATGCCGCTGCTGATGGTGATGATCACCGCTTCCTGCGCGCCGCGCTCGTGGGCGCTGGCAATAGCGCGGGCGAAATCCGCCGGATGCGGCTGCGAGGTGGTGGGGTGCACCGGGTCGGAGACCAGGCGGCGGTAGAAGGCGTTGGCGGAGATGTCCACGCGGTCGCGAAGCTGCTCAGCGCCCCACAGGATGTACAGCGGCACGATGGCGATCTCGTGCTGCTGCAGCAGTTCGTCGGGCAGATCGCAACCGCTGTCCGTGATCAGGGCGATGGGCGCGTTGCTCATGTGTTTGGTTTCCGGGATGGCTAGGGTGTACGAGTGACCACTGAGATTATGGGCATTCTTGGGGGAATCTGCCAAGCGCCTGCACCCAGAAGCAGCGAAGCGCATTCAGCGGCGGCCAGTGCTGGCGGCTTGCGCCGCCTGAACAGGTGGATTGTGCCGCAGACTCAGGGGGCGGTGCTGGCCCCGGCCAGCGCCCGATCGCGCAGGTCGCTGACGGTCACGCCCCCGTAGCCCCAGCCGCAGTTCATCGCGCACAGTTCTTCCAGAATGGGCAGCGCGTTGTCGTAGTAGCCGCCGTTAACGTAGTTGCGCGCGTTGATGTACATCTCCACGAAGATCGCCTCGCCCAGCAGGGTGCTCGGCTCGACCGGGCGAATGTCGTTGGCGCGGTAGATCAGCAGCACGCCGCGCGCCAGCATATCCGCCCCGTCGGTGTTCTGGCCGCGCAGGTAAATCCTGCCCTGTTGGGTGAGCGCCTCGATGAGCATAGCCTCGACTTCGGCGGGGCGATAGTCCGGGGCCAGGGTGCGCAGCGCGTCGAGCCACTCAATCGCCTCCTCATAGCGCACCAGACGCATGGCCGTAGCCGCCTGCTCGTAGAGGCGCGCCGGGTCTTCAAGCGGATTCGGCGTGTCGCCCGGCGCGGCTGTCACCTGCACGGTCGGCGAGAGGGTCGGCGTGGGGGTGGGGCTGGGCGTAGGCGTCGTGGTGGGCGTGGACGCGAGCGTGTAGGAGGCGATGGCCCGCGCCGTAGCCAGCAGGTCAGCGCTGTCCCCCGCGAAGGCAGCTGGCGCTTTGACCGTCTCGACGATCCAGGCGAAGCGGTCGGCGGCTAACTCGGCGTAGCCCTGGGTGAGGTCGCTCACGCCGATGCGGTACTGCTCGGCGATGTTGGTGGCTACTTCCTGGGTGAAGCGGGCGTCGTTGGTCGCCAGCCCGTCGCGGTACCCGGCAACGCTGGCGAAGCCGACCAGCAGCAGGCACAGGCAGAGCGGAGCGCCCAACGTCAGTGCCAGCAGCAAGCGGCGCGCGGGCAGCCCGGCGGCGATGATGGGCGCAGTGTCGGCCAGCGGGTCAACCGGCAGCTCGGCGAGGGCCAGCGCGTCGGCGGGAGAAGGAGCTTCCGCCCCGGCGACCGGCGCGCGCGGGCGCGTATCGTCCTCGGCGATAGGCGGCTCGTCCAGGGTGGGGCCATTGTCCGCCGGCGGGTGGCGGTCGGCGGGCGACTCGGACGGGCGCAACTCCGGCGCGAGGTCGTCGTCATCGTCGGGCGGCAGGTTGGGGGGTGCATTCTCGGACATGGCGCTCACCAGGACGCAATCGGCGCGTCCGGCCTCCGGTCAGTGGGGCGCATTATAGCCAGAACGCTCCCCCTTGTCCACGACGCTCGCCTGACGGACGCCAGATGGCGCGCGGCGGTACGGCGAATCATGGGCAAAATGCCCGTGTCAGCGCCGGATGCGCCGCCAATAGCGCCCTTAATGCCCTACTGATCTCCCTGTGACCGGACGAATGAGCACGTCCCATCTGCCCAAGCCCGGCGAACTGTTTTGTGCAAGATGCACAAGTCACCTCGTGTAAATCTCATAAAACATGCCCGAAGACATGCCGGATCGCTGTCCTTACAATGAGTAAGCATCCAAAGGGAAACCCCATCACTCGCTGCCCAACCTGTGAAGCCTGCACGATTTGCGCACGTGCAAGGGGGAGTAACCGCCATGCCCGCCGTCTCGTCTGCCACCGATCTGAGAACCGTGCTCAAGCTCGCCCTGCCCATTGGCAGCCGTCTCGTCTCCGGCTACCCGGCCACGCCGATCAGCCGCGTCTCGCACCTGCGCACGCGCCCGCCCATCTTCACCGAGATCGGGCACAGCGAGATGCTGCTTGTATCCACCAACGCGCTCGCCAACACGCCCAACGCTCTAGCCCTGGATACGATCATCGAGCGCCTGACCAAGACCGAAGCCAGCGCCTTGGCCGTGCAAGGCACGCTCACGCCGCGCACCACCCAGATCGCCCGCCAGCACAACTTCCCGCTGATCGCCCTGCCGGAGCGCGCGCCGCTGCCTCAGATCGAGCGCGCCATCCGCCGGCTGCTGACCGATCGCAGCGGCCAGATGCTCCAGCGCGCCGCCGAGTTGGAGAAGACGCTGCAGCGCCACGCTGCCAGCTATCGCGGCCTGACGACCATGCTCAATACCCTGGCGCGGATGCTCGACCGTCCGGTAGTCGTTCACGACCGGCGGTGGAGCGTCATTGGCCGGGGGTTACCCGTCTCGCAGGGACACGACTGGGACGCCCACCTCGCTTTGCTAGGCGGGACGGAGTTCGTGCGCCGCTTCGACCTGGACGATCGGGCGTACTTCGAGGACGACTGGCAGGTGATCGAAAGCCCCGCCGGGCTGACCGTCCCGCTGATCTCCGAGGGGCACCTTTTCGGCTACGTCTCCGTGCTGACTACTGGCAGCGCGCCGGACGACTTCGACCTGATGGCCCTGGAGCACAGCGTTGCGGTGCTGGTCAGAGAGTTGGCGCGGCGGCACACCATTGATGTTGGCTTGCAGCCAGTGCGCCCCACGCGCGACTGGATCGCTGAGTGGCTGAGCAGCCCGGCCAGCGACGACACCCTGCTGGCGTTGCGCGCCGGGCAGGAGAACTTCCAGCCGGGCTTGTGGTATGCCGTCGCCATCTTCCATTGGACTCCCACCGAGGGCCAGGCGAACGGCACTTTCTCGCCGGAGCGCATGGTCAAGCTGATCCGCACGGAACTGAGCCAGCGCCGCGTGCAGGCCCCGGTGGGCCTCTACGCCGACCGGGCGGTGGTGCTGTTCCCGCTCGACGAGCCGCACCAGACGCAACGCCTCAAGCAGGTCGTCCGCCTGCTGCACCAAACCCTGGCCGAGAGCGCGCCAGACGGGGAGATCGCCACCGGCGTGGGGCGCGTGGCGATGGGCCTCACCGCGCTGCGCGACTCGTTCCGCGAGGCGGAGCGCGCCCTGACCCTGCCGCGCCGGGTCTGGGAAGACGCGCAGATCGCCTTCTTCGGCGATGTCAGCCTCTACGAGCTACTGCTGGGCGTCAACGACCCGGCGCTGCTGAACGGCTTCTGCGCGCACTGGCTCGCGCCGCTGACGCAGTACGACACCCAGCACCACACTGACCTGGTCTCGACGCTGCACGCCTATTTCGAGAACAACGGCAACATGGCGCGCACGGCGCACGTGCTCAACATTCACCGCAACACGCTTGTCTACCGACTGGGCCGCATCACCGAGATCGTGCAGCTTGACATGGACGATTCGAATGTGCGCCTGAACCTGCACCTGGCGCTCAAAGTGCACAAGATGCTCAACGGCTGAGCCGGTGGCCTGCTGATGGCACCTTTGCTGAGGGCGCTCGACGGCGCCCTCGTTGTTTTTGTACGCTTCAACAAACCCTGGTAGTTTGTTCGCAAGAGTCGGGGTATGGTTGAGGTAACGGTTGGCCGCGCCAGGCCCGGCGCTGGCGCACAGGAAGGACGTGAAGGATGAAGATCGCAGTTGTCACGGATAACGGCCAGACGATCAGCGCGCACTTTGGCCGCGCGCCCTATTACCTGGTGTTCACTGTCGAGGGTGGGGCGATCAGCCGGCGCGAATTGCGCGAGAAGGCGGGCCATCACCCGTTCGCCGGGGAGCACCATGACCACGACCATCACCACCACGACCACGACGCACACGGTGACTGCCACGAGCCCGGCCACGAGCATGGCACCGGCCCGCACGCCGCCGACAAGCACGCGCGCATGGTCGAGGCGATCACCGATTGCCAGGTAGTGATCGTGCGCGGGATGGGACGCGGCGCGTATGACGCCATGCAGCAGGCGAGCATCACGCCGATCATCACCGACATCGTTGACCCGGAGGCTGCCGTGCGCGCCTATCTCGCAGGGAACCTGGTTGACCACACGGATCGGCTGCACTAACAGAAAGTCCCCAGACAAGTGCGCATAAGGTGAGGGTTGAGTCTGGAGTCATGAGTCGTGAGTTTCACGTCATGAGGCTGTCGCGTATTTCCGACTCACGACTCATGACTCAGAGACCACTTAAAAAGACCAGCAACCCCACCCTAAGTCCCTCCCCGCAGGCGGGGAGGGACTTCAAGAGCAGGCCTTTCTCCCTTCTCTCGCTTGCGGGGGAAGGGCCGGGGATGGGGGTAAAGATACTTATCAAATGGCCTCTCAGAGACCATGTGGAAAGCGCCTTCCTAAGATGTTAGTTTAACTGAGCGTT
>DYGW01000309.1 GCA_020724485.1 Thermoflexus sp.
TGGAGGGGGCCGACCACGAGTCGCTGGTCATCCTCGACGAGCTGGGCGCGGGCACTGACCCCGCCGAAGGCGCGGCATTGGCCCGCGCGCTGCTCAATGACTTGGTGGGACGCGGGATTACCACCCTGGTGACGACGCACCATCCGGAACTGAAAATCTACAGCCACGAGACGCCGGGTGTACAGAACGCCAGCGTCGAGTTCAACCTTAAGACGCTCGCTCCCACCTACCGCCTGGTCGTCGGGTTGCCGGGCCGCTCCAACGCCCTGGCTATCGCCGAGCGGCTGGGGCTGCCCCGGCGCATCGTCGAGGGCGCGCGCGGCCTGCTGACCGAGGACGACCTGCTCGCCGACGACCTGCTCGACGAGCTGCACAAGAAGCGCGAGGAGACGCGCCGCGCTGCCGAAGCCAGCGTCAAGTCGTTCACCGCCGTCGAGGAGCTGCGCGCCGAGCTTCGTGGCCGCCTCGAATCGATCGAGGACGAGCGCCGCGCTGTGCTGGCCCAGGCGCGCGAAGAGGCGCAGCAGGAACTGGAAGCGCTGCGCGCCGAGATGCGCCGGCTGCGCAAGCGGCTGAGCGCCGCCGCCCAGCCGCTCGACGTGATCCGCCAGGTCGAGGGCGAGGTCAAGGAGTTGGAGGGTAGCACGGCTTTCGTGCCAGAGCCGGTCGAGAGCCTGCGCGACGACGACGAGCCGCCGCGTTTCCGGCTGGGCGACCTGGTGTGGGTTAGCTCGATCAACGCCGAGGGGCAGATCACCGAGATCGGCGAGGGCGAGGCCGAGGTCATGGTCGGGCGGTTGCGGTTGCGGGCCAGGCTGGACGATCTGTCCGTTCGCTCGCAGACCGAGAGCAAGCGCGACAAGAAGAAACGAACGGTTTCCCGCGTGCGCGGGGCCAGCGCGTCAACGGCCCAGGCCAGCACCAAAGTCGCCTCGCCGGGGTTGGAACTTGACCTGCGCGGCCAGCGCATCGAGGACGCTGTCCCGGCGCTGGAAGACTACCTGGACGCGGCCTACATGGCCGGGCTGCCCTTCGTGCGCATCATTCATGGCAAGGGTACCGGCGCGCTGCGCGTCGCCATCCGCGACCGGCTGCATGGGCACCCGCTGGTGCAGCGTTACCAGACCGGCCAACCCAAAGAGGGCGGCGACGGCGTGACCGTCGTCAGCCTGGTGCCGCAGGGGTAAGGGTGCCACATGTAGGGGAGGGTTTGCAGACCCTCCCCTACAAGAGCGTAGCGACGCTGGGGGTGAAGTCAATGCCCCCGCCAGACTTCCGAAGTTTTGAAAACTTCGGAAGTCTCTTTATCTGCCGCCCCTGCACGAACCCTGCCCTCGCCGGAAATGGTTTGCGCGTTATAATGGCCGGGTAGTCCCTGGCTGCCGGGCGCGGAGTCGTCTCGCAGGCGGCAGGGCAGCGGTTAGTTTAGGAGGAGGATATGCGAATTCTCATTCTGGGCGGCGATGGCTATCTGGGGTGGGCCACGGCCATGTACTTCAGCCAGCGCCAGCACACCGTCGGCGTGGTGGACAACTTCACCCGCCGCCTGATGCACGCCGAGCGCGGCACCGACAGCCTGACGCCGATCCAGTCGTTGCACGCCCGCGTGGATGCCTGGCGCGAGGTCACTGGGCGGACCATCGAGATGTTCGTCGGTGACATCAAGGACTGGTTCTTCATCAGCAAAGTGATCGCCGACTTCAAGCCGGACGCCATCGTGCACTATGGCGAGATTCCCAGCGCGCCCTACTCAATGATTGACGTGCACCATGCCGTGCGCGTCCACGAGAACAACGTCAACGGCACGCTCAATGTGTTGTGGGCCATGCACCAGTTCGCGCCGGACTCGCACCTGATCAAGCTGGGGACGATGGGCGAGTACGGCACGCCGAACATTGACATCCCCGAAGGCTACTTCGAGGTCGAGTATCGCGGGCGCAAGGACGTGCTGCCTTTCCCCAAGCAGGCCGGCTCGTTCTACCACCTGACCAAAGTGCACGACAGCAACAACATCATGTTCGCCTGCAAGATTTGGGGCCTGCGCGCCACCGATCTTAACCAGGGCGTGGTCTACGGCATCGAGACAGAAGAGTCCAATCTCGATGACCGCCTGCTGACCCGCTTCGACTACGACGAGTCATTTGGCACGGCGCTCAACCGTTTCTGCGTGCAGGCGGTGGCCGGCATCCCGCTCACGCTCTACGGCAAGGGCCAGCAGACGCGCGGCTACCTCAACATCCTCGACACGCTGCAATGCGTCGAGCTAACCGCGCTCAACCCGCCTCAGCCGGGGCGGATGCGCGTCTTCAACCAGTGGGTGGAACACTTCTCAGTGCTTGACCTGGCGCTGCACGTGCGCACAGCGGCGCGGCAGGTGGGCCTTGAGGTCAAGATCGCCCACTACACCAATCCGCGCGTCGAGGCCGAGGAGCACTACTACAACCCGGATCACAATGAGCTTTATGGTCTGGGTCTCAAGCCACACCTGCTCGACGATACGCTGGTGGAACAGGTGATCGAGCGGATCATCCAGTACAAAGACCGCATCATCCAGCACTCGATCATCCCGCGCATTTACTGGCAGCGCGGCGGCACCGAGGATTACGTGGAGATCGTGGAATACGAAGATAACGACAGGTAAAGGCCAACGCGGTCAGGGA
>DYGW01000043.1 GCA_020724485.1 Thermoflexus sp.
CTTGCACTGTGTCTCCTTCTATTCCAGGTTCTTGACAGGGAACACAGTTGCTCTGTGGTTGCACTGGCGGCAGCTTTGGCGCTTCCTGCCCCAACTCCCAGGGTCTGTCGTCAGGCGCGGTAAGTAATATGCCCAAACGGGTCGGGATAGTGGCCATGCAACGTGTAGTCGGCCACTTCATGCCCATGCCGGAAAAGCAGTTCGAACTCGGCGCCTGTCAGCCGGCGGATCGTCGTGGGAAACTGCCCCGCGTGCCCGGCGTCTTCAGCGCTCAGGCAGGTCTGGCATAGGTCCATCAGCTCGGCCTGGCGCTCCGCCGCCCGCATGACAGCAGCACACGAATTGCCGATCGTGAGAATCACTCCCTGATCGCCGTGATTCTTGATGCGCTCCATGATGGCGCGCGCGCGCAGCGAGCGGATCTGGTCCATCATCACGCCGGTGATGATGCGCAGGAACACGCCCCCCACGCGGTATTTCTCGACCGTTGGCTTCCCCGAGCCATCGCTGACGATCAGGAAGTCCACCCCCTGGCGCCAGCCACTCTGGAAATCGTGCACCCCCTCCAGCCCGTGATTATCGTACACACCACCGTCCCACAGGTGCACCCGCTTGAAAGCTGGCGCCACAGGCTCGGTCTTGCCCTGAACGTCCTGCTCGCCAGCGCCCGTCCCCAGCTCATCTCTGGCGGGCTGCCGATATCGGAACCATGTATGCCGAGTGGTGTCCATCACTAGGGGGCCGATCAAGCCGGGGAACCCCGCCGAAGCCGCCAGCGCATCGCTCAGGGGAACCTCCATGTCATGACTGTACCCGAAGACGTAATCGCCCATGCGAAAGCGCTCGAAGCGCCAGTTCTTGCCCGTTTCGTAACACGTCGCGTTGATCATCCAGCGGGGGTGCGCGGGCAGCTCGCGCAGCGCGATCGAGCTGCCCCAGAGCTTGTTCAGCAGCGCAGAGAGATCGTCCGCCTTGGTTTCAAGAATGCCCCACGGCCTGCGCAACATGCGCCACAGCAGACCAGCGGTGAAGTCGTCGTGCAGCATGTGCTGGCGCGCCTGGGGCATGACCACCTCAAGATACGCCTGGCTGAACGGCCAACGGAATCCGTTGAGCGCGTACACCAGCCCAACGCACAGGCTGCCGCCTGACACAGTCGAGAGATACGTCACCTCTTCCAGACGGTCTTCCCTGGCGAGTCGCGCCAGCACGCCCAGGTGGTAGACAGTCGCGCGGAAACCTCCGCCTGAAAGTGCCAGTCCTAGTTTCATGCGATGTCCTCCTTGCGCCGTGCGCCGCCACGCCAGGCTGCTGCGGGGAGCCAGGGCGTGCCTTTCATCTGATTATTAAGTATAGCATGAAGTCGCCCGGATTCACGGAGGGCACACGCGAAGCCCGTCAGCATTCGGGATGAACGCCGGCTGAGCAGCTTGTGCCCTGGATTGCCGGGCGTTTCGACTGACCCGTCCGACACCCGGCGGGACAGCGGCTCGCCTGCTCCCGGACACAACCCGGCAGCGCGAGCCATTCCTCACTGTCAGTTATTCCAGATGTAACTTTTTGCACAAAGCTCTGCCCTGCGCGATAATGGACTCGCCCCGCTGCCGGGCGTGCGCTCGTTGGGCCAGACGATCACCAGAAGGGAACTCATGAAACGCCGCGCGTTGGGATTTCTTGTCAGCCTGTGGGCAGTGCTGACCCTCAACTTCCTGCTGCCCCGCCTGCTGCCCGGCGATCCCCTGGCCGCCCTGCTCGATCCCAACAGCTCTGCCTACGTGTTCAACAGCACAACGCGCGCATCCCTGGCCGCGTACTACGGCCTCGACCGCCCGCTGGCGCAGCAGTACGCGGACTACCTGGCCGGGGCGCTGCAGGGCGACCTGGGCCAGTCCATCCGGCTGAACCAGCCTGTTGGCGAATTGCTGCGCGCCCACCTGCCCTGGACGCTGCTGCTGACGCTGACCGCCCTGGGCGCGGCGTCGCTGCTGGGCGTATTGGGCGGGGCGGAGGCCGCCTGGCGGCGCGGGTCAGCGGCGGACAAGGCGCTGGTCGCCGCCAGCGTCATCGCCAGCAACGCGCCGGTCGTCTTCACCGGCATGATCCTGCTCATCGTCTTCGGGGCCAAGCTGGACTGGCTGCCGTTGGCCGGGGGGCGCACCGCCTTCGCGCGCTACGACACGCCCTGGGACGCCGCGCGCGACTACGCGGCGCACCTGGTCTTGCCCGCCGCGACGCTGACGCTGGCCCTGGTCGGCAGCAAGTTCCTCCTGGTGCGCAACAGCATGATCGGCGTCTTGGGCGAAGACTACATGCTCGTCGCCCGCGCCAAGGGCCTCTCGACGGGGCGGCTCAAGCGCCATCACGCGCTGCGCAACGCCATCGTGCCCTTCGTCCACCATCTGGCGGCTCACGCCGGTTTCGCCCTCACCGGGGCGCTGTTCATCGAGACGCTGTTCAACTATCCCGGCATGGGCCGCCTGGTCTTCGAGTCGGTCGTAGCCCGCGACTACCCGCTGATTCAGGGCGTATTCGTGGTCGTCTCCGTGCTGGTGCTCAGCGCGAACCTGCTGGCGGACTGGCTCTCGTACCGCCTCGATCCACGCCTGAGGGAAGCGCCATGATCCGCGAAGCACTGCGCCTGCCTGGTGCTTCTGCTGCGCCAGCCCACCCGCCCCGGCGACTGCGCGCGCTGCTGGGCGGCGAAGGCATCGCCGGCTTGCTGCTCCTGCTGGCCCTGATCGCGCTGGCCGTGTTCGCCCCGCTGCTGGCCCCCTACGACCCGGACGCCTTCAGCGGCAGGCCATTGGAGCGGCCCAGCGCCGCTCACCGCCTGGGCACCAACGACGTGGGCCAGGACATTCTCAGCGAGCTAATTTACGGCGCGCGAATCTCGCTGACCGTCGCGGCGAGCGCAGCGGCGGGGACGGTCGTCCTGGCCGTGCTCATTGGCGGGGCGGCAGGTTACGCCGGCGGCTGGCTCGATCTCGCCCTGATGCGCCTGGTGGATATGATCCTGGCCCTGCCGCGCCTGCCCCTGCTGATCCTGGTCAATGCGCTGCTAGGCGCCGGGCTAGGGACGATGATCCTGACCATCGCCCTGCTGTCCTGGCCGCCCACCGCCCGCGTCATTCGCGCCCAGGTGCAGAGCGTCCGCCAACGTGGCTACGTGCGCATGGCGCGCGGCTTCGGCGGCGGCCCGCTCTACCTTTTCGCCCGCCACATCCTGCCGCAGATCGCCCCGCTGATCGTCTTCGGCCTGGTGACGGCGGCGGGCCACGCGGTGGCGCTGGAGGCCGGGCTAGCCTTTCTGGGCCTGGGCGATCCCACCGCCAAAAGCTGGGGGCTGATGATGCGCTACGCCCTGAACCTGCCCGGCCTGCTGCTCACCGACCGCTGGCTGTGGTGGCTGCTGCCGCCCGGCGTCTGCGTGACGCTGCTCGTGTTGGCCCTGGCGCTGATCGGCATCGGCCTGGAAAGCCGTCTCGACGCGAGGCTGAAGCAGCGATGAGCGGCCCTCTCCTGAGCGTCCAGGACTTGCGCGTCACCTTCGCGCCCGGCGCGCCCGGCCAGCCCCCGGCCCGCGCCGTTGACGGCGTCTCGTTCGCGCTGGCGGCGGGCGGCTCGCTGGCCATCGTCGGCGAGACCGGCTCCGGCAAGACGACCCTGGCGCGGGCGCTGCTCGGCCTGCACCCGGCAGGCAGCGTGAGCGGCAGCGTCCAACTGGGCGGCCAGGAATTGGTCGAGCTGGACGAAGGCCGCTGGCGGCCCCTCCGCTGGAAGCGCATCGCCCTGGCCGTGCAGAACGCGGGTACTGCTTTCGACCCGGTCTACCGCATGGGCGAGCAGATCGTCGAGCCGCTGCGCGAGCACCTGGGCCTGTCCAGCGCGGAGGCGGCAGCGCGCGCCGCCGCGCTCGTCGCGCAGGTGGGCCTGGCCGAGCGCCACCTGCGCGCTTACCCGCACCAGCTCAGCGGCGGCGAGAAGCAGCGGCTGATGCTGGCCATGGCGCTGAGCTGCGAGCCGGAGATTCTGATCGTTGACGAGCCGACCAGCGGGCAGGATATGCTCGCGCGCGCCCAGGTGATCGCCCTGCTGCGCCACATCCGCGCCCAACGGGGGACGGCCCTGCTGCTGATCTCGCACGATCTCGCCGCCGTCGCCCAACTGGCCGAGCAGGTGGCGGTGCTCTACGCAGGCAAGCTGGCCGAAGTGGGAGCAGCCCGCGACGTGCTCAGCGCGCCGCGCCACCCCTACACCTGGGGGCTGCTCAACGCCTACCCGAACATGAGCACCGCGCGCGACCTGAGCGGGATTCGCGGCCAGATGCCAGACCCCGCTCACCCGCCAACCGGCTGCCGCTTCCACCCGCGCTGCACGCAGGCAGTGGATAAGTGCCGCCGCGTCGAGCCGCCGTTGCAAGCGCACGGAGGGCGGCTGTTGGCCTGTCACCTGGGCGGGCTGCAAGCCCTGCTGCGCGCCGACGGCCTGCGCAAGACCTTCACCACCAACGGGCACCTCGGCCCGGCGCAGAACATCGAAGCGGTGCGCGACGTGTCATTGGAAGTGTACGAGGGGGAAGTCGTCGGGCTGGTGGGCGAGACCGGCAGCGGCAAGAGCACATTGGGCCGGCTGCTGGTGGGGCTGCTCAGCCCGGAGGCCGGCTCCATCGCCTTTGAGGGAAACCCCCTCGCCCTGAACAACAGCTCCGCCTCGAAGCGCCTGCGCCGCCGCATCCAACTGATCCCGCAAGACCCGTTCGACAGCGTCAGCCCCTACCTGAGCGTGGGCCAGATCGTGCGCGAGCCGCTCGATGTGCAGGGGACAGACACCCCCGTCAAGCGCGCCGAGCAGGTACAGGATGCGCTGGCGGCGGTGGGGCTACCCACCCTGGACGCTTTTCTGGCGCGCCACCCTCACGAATTGAGCGGCGGCCAGTTGCAGCGGGTGGTGATCGCCCGCGCCCTTGTACTGGAGCCGAAGTTGATCGTCGCCGATGAGCCGGTCTCCATGCTCGATGCCAGCGAGCAGGCCAAGCTGATCACCCTACTCAAAGCCATCCAGAATGAGCGCGGCATCGGCCTGCTGCTCATCTCACACGATCTGGCGCTGGTGCGCAAGGTGGCCGACCGCATCCTGGTTATGCGCGACGGTCAGATCATCGAGGGCGGGCCGTCCAGCCGGGTCATCGCCCAACCGCAGCACGACTATACCCGCGCGCTGCTGCGGGCCGCGCCGTCGTTCGATTGGTATTCGGCGAGCAGCAACGGAGACCGGCCTTGAGCGCCCGTCTTCCGCTGCGCGATGTCTCTGTATTCCTTGATTGCCAGGGGGTGAGGTTGCAAGCGGGAAGGAACGAACCGGGGATCAGGGCTTTCTGCATTAGTTTGGTTTCGGCATCAGCTTATGAGGAGTGCATTAATGACCAAGTCGCAAACCTTCCGCACCGCCATGTTGAGCGTCCTGCTGATCGCTCTGCTGCTGGCCGGGCTGGTTCCGGCGGGCGCAGCCTACCAGGCCACCACCGCCCCGCCATCCGAGAAGGTCGCGGTGCTGCGCCTGCCCAGCGGCGGCTACTGGGGCCACCCGTCCCCCTTCGGCTTCAACCGGGGGCCGGGCTACCTGCGCGCCTCGCTCATCTTCGATACGCTGGTCTGGCGCGACGCCAGCGGCGAGACCATCCCCTGGCTGGCTACAGACTGGAGCCTCTCCGCCGACGAAATGACCTGGACTTTCACCCTGCGCGAGGGCGTGCAGTGGCAGGACGGCACGCCCTTCACCGCCGAGGACGTGGTCTTCTCCATCCAGTATTACCTGGATCACCCCGGCACGGCCTGGTTCATGGCCCAGGTGGATCCGATCGCCTCCGCCGCCCAGGTGGGCGAGCACCAGGTGGCGATCACCCTCAAGCAGCCCTTCGCGCCGTTCCTGCAGACCACCGCCGAAGCTCTGCTCATTTTCCCCCGCCACGTCTGGGAGAACGTGGCCGATCCCAAGACCTACACGGGCGAAGGGGCGTTCACCGGCACCGGCGCTTACCGCCTGGTCGAGTACAGCCAGGCCGAGGGCGCTTACCTGTTCGAGGCCAACCCCGACTTCTTCCTGGGCGATCCGTATGTGCAGCGCATCGAGTTCGTGCCCACCAGTGACAACTACCTCGCCCTGCTCAACGGCGACATCGCCGCCTTCGACCAGTTCGGCGGCGTGACCGAGGAGATGCTGGCCCCCTTCGCCGACGCGCCCTACGAAGTGCGCTTCGCGCCGGGCGAATGGGGCATGTTACTCTACTTCAACCTGGAAAAGGATACGCCCCTGCGCGATGCGCGCGTCCGCCAGGCCATCGCCCACGCTGTTGACCGGGCGGCGATGGTCGAGCGCGTCCTGTTCGGCTTCGGCGAGGCGGGCAGCCCTGGCTTCTTGCCGCCAGCGAACCCGTTCTACAACCCGGACGTGCCCGACTACGCCTATGATCCGGAGCGGGCGCGGGCGCTGCTGGCCGAGGCCGGTTATGACGGCACGCCGCTCAAGCTCACCTACTCGACCGACTGGATCATGGCTTCGCCGCGCGTGGTGGAGATCATCGAGAGCGGCCTGAACGCAGCCGGCATCCCGGTTGAGCACGTCGTCATGGATCAGGCGACGATGGACGCGGCCACAGCAGAGGGCACTTACGAGATGGCTGTGGTGGGCTTTGGGGGGCTGGGCGGCGACCCGGATCAACTGCGGCGCAGCTTCGCCAGCAGCAGCCCGCTGCGCGGTTTCGCGCGCGCGCTGGGTTACAGCAACCCGGACTTCGACGCCCTGGCGGGCGCGCAGCTTGGCATGACCGATCCACAGGCGCGCCGCGAGGCCGTCTACGCGATGCAGACGATCCTGGCCGAAGACCTGCCCGTGCTGCCGCTCTACTACACCGCGCGCGTGGTGGTCTTCAACGCCGCCGTGTTCGACAACTGGACGTACACGCCTGGCGGCTGGGGCGGCGGCATCCCCATGCCGTACAACAAGCACCAGTTCATCGTCGGGACGCCGACGGGATTGGCGATCCGCGAGTAGAGTCGTTTGGCGGTGAAGGGTGTCAGTGATCGGTGATCAGTCGTCGGTGATCAGTTCTCGGTGATCAGTGAGTGCGCTAGCTCGCCGCGTTCTGCCAGGTCGGTGAGGGTCGTCGGTGATCGGTGATCAGGCGGGCGAAGCGACGCACCACCCTCACCCAAACCGGTCACTGATCACTGACCACTGCCAACCGATCACCGTCAGCCCTTGCCACAGGAGTTCCCATGACCAACCTCATCCGCGACTACTTCGAGAGCCGCGCCCCCGGCTGGGACAGCAGGATGCCCGCCCATCTCGACGAGACGCTGCGCCAGCTTGTGGCCGTCTTCGCCGCCGAATTCGGCGCGGCGCAGGCCATCCTGGAGATCGGCACGGGAACCGGGGCGCTGATCCCGTGCCTGTTAGAGCGCGCGCCCGCCGCCCGGCTGGTCTCGCTCGACCTGGCCCGCGCCATGCTGCGCCAGGCGAGCCAACGCTGTCCCGGCGCGCGGCTGGTGCAGGGGGACGTGCACACCCTGCCCTTCTCATCGGCGGCAGCGCGCTCGTTTGATCTGGTGGTCTGCCACAACAGCTTCCCGCACTTCGCCGACAAGCCCCGCGCCCTGGCCGAGATGCGGCGCGTCCTGCGCCCTGGGGGGCAGGTGCTCATTCTGCACAACAATTCGCGCGAGCGCGTCAACGCCATTCACAGTCAAGCCGGAGCACCCATCGCCCACGATCAGCTACCCTCCGGCGGGGAGATGCGCGCCCTGCTGATCGAGGCAGAATACCGGGCGGTCTGGGTCGAGGACGCCGCCGACCATTACCTGGCCGGGGGCCAGCGGGCGTAGGCCCAGTCGCTCACTCGCGCAGGTACCAGGGGATGTCTATGATCGCCCGCACCTTGCCGAATCTGCGCCGGCGGTAGAGCAGCGCCAGCTTGAGCAGCCATGCGGTCTGGTTGTGCAGCAGAAACTGCCACCACCTGGCCGGGACGAACTCCGGCAGCAAGATCGAAGCAGGCTGGCCGTCGCCGCTTTCGGCGTCCAGCCGATCCAGGTACTCCAACAGCGGCCCCACAATCGAGCGGTAGGGGGATGGCACGACGACCAATGGAACGCCCTGGCCCCACTTCTCCCACTGTTGGCGAATGCGGTCGGCGTCGCCGGGGTTGATCTCTACATAGACAGCCGTCACCCTGTCTGAGATCGAGCGGGCATAGCGCAACGCCTCAACGACCCCGCGATGGACGCCGGAGATGGGCAGCACGACGCGCGGCGACCGAAGCGGCATCGTTGCCTCCGGCACGGCATTGTGCAGCGTCAGCTCACGGGCCACCTCACGATAGTGCTCCTTGACTGTGTGGAAAGCCAGCAGCAACAGCGGGATCAGCAGCACAACCAGCCAGGCACCTTCGGTAAATTTACTGATCAGCACCACGCCCAGCGTCATGGTAGTGGCCAGCGCGCCAATGCCGTTGATGGCCGCTTTCAGTTTCCACGCCGGCCCGCGAACCCGCAGCCAGTGCACGACCATCCCCGCCTGAGACAGGGTGAAAGCGAGAAACACGCCGACGGCGAAGAGCGGGATGAGCGCGTGGCTATCGCCATTGAAGGCCAGGATCAACACTCCCGCCAGGCCGGCGAGCAGCAGCATCCCGTTTGAGAACACCAGCCGGTCGCCCAGGAATGACAACTGGCGGGGGGCGTAGCCATCCTGAGCCAGAATAGACGCCAGCCGCGGGAAACCGGCGAAACTGGTATTGGCCGCCACCACCAGGATCAGCAGCGTGGCCGTTTGGACGATCACATACAGGACATTTGTCCCCAGCACGCGGCGGACAAGCGCCGAGAGAATGGTCTCGTCTGGCCCCGCGACGACCGCGAAGTACTGTGTCAGCCCAATACTCCCCAGGAACAGAGTGCCCATCAGCAGCGCCATGACCACCAGGGTCCGCGCCGCGTTTTTTGCTTCGGGCGGTCTGAATACGGGCACACCGTTGCTGATCGCCTCAATGCCGGTCAGCGCCGTACAGCCCGCAGCCAGCGCGTGGAGCACCAGCCAGGTCGTCAGTGACTCAGTGGCAGCGGGGGCCGTCGCGCTAAACGACCCCGGCGAGCTAAGCAGCGCCTTGATCAGGCCCACAGCCAGCATCGCCAGATAGGAGACGAGGAACAAGTAGACCGGGATGGCCATCAACGTGCCCGACTCGCGCAGACCGCGCAGATTCGCCAGCGTGATCAGGACGAGGAACGTGAGCGCCAACTCAATCCGGTAGGGCCACAGCGCGGGAAAAGCCGAGGCGATGGCGGCCACTCCTGCCGTCAAGCTGACGGCGGCGGTCAGCACATAGTCAATGAGCAGGCACGACGCCGCCAGCAAGCCAATCCCTTGGCCGAGGTTGTCGCGGGCCACCGCGTAGGACCCGCCGCCGCCCGGATAGGCTGGCAGCGTCTGGGCATAGGACAGGGCCACCGCCGCCAGGATGCCGACAATCACCAGGCCAATGGGCAGTGAGTAAGCCAGCCCTGCCGCCCCGGCGACGGCCAACCCCAGGAAAATCTCCTGATTGGCGTAGGCGATGGACGACAGCGCGTCGGGCGAAAATGCGGCCAGCGCGCGTATTTTGTTCAGACGCTCGCCCGCCAGCCGCTGCGTAGGAAGCGGGGGGCCGATCAGAAGACTGAGAATGGTGTGCACACCAATTCACTCCCCTGTCTGATGCCTGGCGCATCGGGCAGTGTCAGCAGTGCTGTTGGTGATGGTTATAGCGCAGAGCGTAGCATGGCGCGAACACGGGGGGGGCATCCTGGGACCATAGTGCATTAGGGTTGCGCAGGGCGTAGAACGTCCGCACTCCAGGAACAACTTCCGGGGGATTTCGCCACCGGCATCCGGTTTGGCACGCCTCCGCTCACCCCGTTCTGGAGGTCTACTCCTTAGTACTTTATTTCCTAAACTTGACACAGCCCGCCATTCTATTCAACAATTGTTATCTGAATAATGATAATAATTGGCGGCTGAAACCCGTCTTTTGGAACGCTTAACAATCGCCTGGTAGCGCGCAGCATCAGCGCGCTGCCCCAGCCCAATAGCCTGTTCGCTCATCGTAGACAAACCGGGAGGCTCTATGGCTTTCACAGATCGTAGCGACCTGTACGCGGCGGTTCACGAGGAGGGCATCAACCGCGTGGTGCGGCACATCATGCAGCAGCGCCCGTCGCTGTTCAACTACGCAACGCCCTTCTTCCTGCAGAACCCTGGCCTGTTGTGCGTTCGCATCAAGGCTGCGCCGGAGGTAACCGCCGCTGGCAATCCGTTGTTCACCGTCCAGACCCCCTTGCCGGTGCTGGCTGCCGCACAGCCGGTGGGCCTCAATTACTGCCTGCAATTCACCGACCTGGCCATTGATTTTCACGACTCGGACACGATCAAGCTGCCGCCGGAGTTGGGGACGCTCCCCGCGCAACGCCTGGCGTTGTACATGAAGGGCTGTTTCGGGCTGGGCTGCCTGCCTGAAGGCTACTATGCCGATCTGATCCCCCTGGCCGAAGCTGTCGCCGTATCGCGCGGTGACAAGCCGTCCTTCGGCCTGGCGGATATTCCGGCCCGCCAGGAGCGCGATCCGATCGTGCCGCCGGTGCGCGAGCTAACGTGCTTCTGCCTGGAGCTATACGCCGTCCTGCACTTCGAGTGGGGGTTCATCGGGCAGGATGAGTACCTCAAGGTGCGGCTGGACGGGCTGGAGATCGTTGACCTCAAGCCGGTGGAGATGGAGAACATCCTTGAGTGCTACGCCGAAGCGGTGCTGCGACTCGGCATTCTGCCGCGCCTGAGCATTAGGATCGAGAAGATGGTGCTCGACATCACCCGCTTGCTTAGGCAGCAGGGCCTCCAGGCCGGCCAGCAGATCTCGCTGGCACCGGCCCCCGTGCCCGCGGCAGTTCCCCACAACCCCGCCGTCGAAGACGACCAACTCAAAGCGTTCGTCAACCTGGTCATCCAGCCCTAGGAGGCGTCATCATGGCCCATCTCACACTCGCTGTCTCCGAGGCGACGTTCAAACGCTCGTTCGATCTGCTCAAGCGGAACTTCACGTTCCAGGACTCCGACCTGCAAGACTACGGTGCCTTCACGCTCGGCTATGACGTGAAGATGCATCTCGAAGGCGGAAGCGTTGACCTGCGCGCCGATAACACCGTCCAGATCAAAGAGCTGGACATCCGCTGGGATCGGCTGAAGGTGATCATCGGGCTGGATGTCCCGGAAATCTGCGTCGGCGGCGGGTGCATCAACATGCCCTGGCCCGTCCCCGACATCTGCCTGCCGAAGATTTGCGTCTTCAGCGGCGACCCGGACGTATCCATCTCCCCGGACTTCGCCAGCCTGGTCGCCCAGGAGATCAGCTTCACGGGCAGCCTGGCGGCGCGCTACTTCGATGTCACCATCCCCCTGCCCTCACCCGACCCCTGCCAACTGTTGCGCGTCGTGCCGCTGCCCGGCAACAACCAGTGGCAGATCTTCGTAGACCCGCAAACGATGGACCTCGACCTGTTCGACTTCCCCGACATCGTCGGCAACCTGATCGAAGACGCCCTGACCAGCGCGGTAACGGCGCTCATTCCGGGCGGCTGGGTCCGCGACCTGATCCTGGCGATCATCGGCGGGATCGCCGACCTGATCCGCGCCATCCTCGATATCCCCGACGACATTGAGGAGTGGCTCAGCGATCTGTTCAACGTCAGCTTCGGCCTGCTGGACTTCATCGGCACGCTGGTGCTGGACTTCTTCGCCAGTTGCAACCCGATCTACAGCATTGACGATCCATTCGAGATCTTGCCGGCGGCCAGCGGGCTGATCCCCGTGCGCATCCCCATTCGCAATCTGAGCGTGCGCGCGCACGACCTCGAGATGGTCATCCAGACCGACGTGGGAGCTTAGCCATGCACAAGAAAAAAGTGTTACTCAACCGGGCGATGTTCAGCATCCGCCCCTACGAAAGCAGTGCCCTGACGGTGCTGACCACGCTGTTCCATCACTTCACCGAGGCGGGCAACTACGAGTTATTCGTGCGCCGGGGCGGGGCGGTGATCCACCGGGCGGCGATCCAGGTCGGTGAGAAAGGCGCGCAGCAACAGCTCAACCTCGACCTGGCCGCGCTGCGCGACACAGAGGCGCGCGAGTGCTGTGACAAAGAGGCCGGGACGAAGTACGCGCTGGCCGTCAACAGCATCATGGGCTTCTATGTGTCGCAAGGTACTGGCGCCTATTCCGTCGAGATCGCCCGCACCGAGCACAAAGAGCGCCGGGCGCTTGACAGCGCGGCTCACGTCCCGCCGGGCGACCTGTTTGCGGTGACGCTCGTGCGCCCCGGCACCTACCGCGCCGTGAACGAGGAAGGCGGCGCGGAAGCACTCATCCGCGTCAAGCCGCCCGACCGCAAGGACTACCGCGCTGGCGAGGCTGTGCTTGTGACCTGCGGCGCGGGGGCGTTCAAGCCCAAGCGCGTGGAGATCACGTCGGGGCATTCGGTGGTCTTCCGCTGCGAGACTCCGGCCCGCCTGCGCGTCGAGCTGGTGGACGCGGCAGAGAGCGCGCCCAGGCCGCGCCAGGAGATGCGCCACACGCTGCGCCGGTCGCCGGGGCCGCCCAGTCACAAGGCGACGTGACGGCGGGTAGCCAGTGATGTTTGTAGGGGCGGGTTTGCAAACCCGCCCCTACAACGAGCGCAGCAGAGCAACGCCCGCCCCCTCTCCATGCTGGCTATGCGTTACCCACAAATGTCCCCCAGCCCCTTCCCCCGCGCTGCGCGGAGGGAAGGGGAGCAGGCCCGCCGCTTTGCTCCCTTCCCCCCTTGTGGGGGAAGGGCCGGGGACGGGGGGGACAGGCACGGCCCAAGATGTGGGTAATGTATAGCCATGCGGGAGAGGGGGCAAGCCGAGCGTAGCGAGGCCAGGGGGTGAGGTCAATGCCCCCGCGTCAAGCGATTCGCTGACAACCTGCGCGCGCTCCGCTGTCTGGGTATCCTTCCCCGCAACCCCAGTCTATACTATCCTCACCGACAGCATAGGGGCCGCTGAAGCGCCCTGATCGGGGGAGCCTATGCAACCGCGCGAGCGCGTACAGGCCGTGTTGCGCCACCAGCCGCCCGACCGCCTGCCCAGGATGGTCAACTTCTACCCCTGGTCGTTCCCGCAGCATCCAGACCGCGACGCCGGTGAACTGTTCGACTGCGAGATTCGCTTCGTCTCTGCCGATCCACCACGCCAGCAAGCCAGCTTCCTAAGCTACCTGAAGGCTCTGCCGGACGATGTCTATGTCGGCTCGCGGTCCATTCTGAAGACCTACCACGACTGGGGCTACCACCCGGAGGTCGCGCGCGACGCGCCGCTCGGCCAGGCGGAGACCATCGCCCAGGTCGCTGCCGCGCCGCTGCCAGACTTTATGCAGCAGCTCGACCCCGACCGACTGCGGCGTGCCGTCGAGCATCATCAGCGGCAGGGCTACGCGGTGATGGCTTCGCCACCCCACCTCGGCGGGGAGCTATTCGAGACGGCGTGGCGGCTGCGCGGCTTCGAGCAGTTCATGATCGATCTGGTCGAGAACCCGCCGCTGGTGGACTACCTGCTGGAGCAGCTCACCGCCATGCACGTCACCCTGTCGCTGGCCCTGACCAGGACGGGCATTGACATCCTGGCCCTGGACGACGACGTGGCCGAGCCGACCCGTATGCTGATCAGCCCGGCGACGTGGCGGCGCACTTTCAAGCCGTGCGTCCGCACCATCATCGCCGCCTGCCGCGCCGTCAACCCCGACCTGTTCATCTTCTGGCACAGCGACGGCAACATCGAGCCGATCATCCCCGACCTGATCGAGATCGGCGTGGATGTGCTCAACCCCGTGCAACCGGACGTGATGGACCCCGTCCAACTCAAGCGCCAGTACGGGGACCAGCTTGCCTTTTGGGGGACGGTCGGCACACCCCAACGCTGGGCCTGGGGCAACCCGGAAGACATCCGGCGGGAGGTCTTCGAGCGGATCATGACCGTGGGGGCCGGGGGCGGGCTGATCCTCAGCCCCGCCTACGACCTGGAGCCGGAGTTCCGCTGGGAGAACGTGACCACCTTCTTCCAGGCCGCCGACATCTGGGGAGCGGACTATCCCAGCAGCATCTAGCCCTTAAGCGCGCCGGAGGTCATGCCGCGCACGAAACTGCGCTGGAAGGCGAAGTAGACCAGGATGACCGGCAGCGCGACGATGATCGCCGCCGCCGACAGCACCGACACATCCGACGCATAGCGCCCGCGCAGCATGGCCAGGCCGACGGGCAGCGTGCGCATGTCCCCGGTGACCATGACCAGCACCAGGAAGAACTCGTTCCACGTCCACATGAAGATGAGCACCGTCAGCGAGAGCAAGGCCGGGCGCGACAGCGGGAACAGAATCCGCCACAGCACCCCCCACTGGCTGGCCCCATCCACGACGGCGGCATCCACCAGGTCGCGCGGCATGGTCTTGAAGTGCGCGCGCATCCAGAACGTGCCAAAGGAGAAGCTGAGCGCCACCTGGGGCAGGATGAGCGCCCAATAGGTATTGCGCAGCCCTAATGTGCCCATCAGCTTCCACAAGGGGATGACGATCGCCTCGAAGGGCACAGTCAGCCCCAGCAGGATCGTCAGCAGCAGCACGTTCTCGCCAGGACAACGCAGCATCCCGAAGGCATAGCCGGACATGGTCGAGAGCAGGATCGAGATCACGACCGTCGGCACGACGACGATCACGCTGCTGCGGAAGTAGCTGGCGAAGCGCGCCCCTTCCCAGGCGGCCTGGAAGTTGCGCCACTGCCACTCTTGGGGCAGCGCGAAGGGGCCGGCGGCCATGTCCGTCGGCGACTTGAGTGCGGTGAGCACAATCCCCAGGAAGGGCAGCACGGCGACCAGCAGGAAGGCGGTCAGCACCAGGTAGATCAGGGCTTCCCTGGCCAGCCGCCCGCCCTGCCCGCGCCCCACGCGCATCTGTAGCTCAGCGACCCACTCTGCCATCACGCGTCTTCCTCTCGCCGCCCCTGCCCGTACAGCGTCAGCGCTGAGACGCCGACGATGATCACGCTCAGCACGACGGCCATCGCCGTGCTGTACCCCGCCTGGCGGAAGCGAAACGCCTGGTCGTAGATCAGCATGGAGACGACCTGCGTCTCCTGGCCGGGGCCGCCGCGCGTCAGCACGAAGACCATGCCAAAGACGCGCAGCGCGGCGATGAAGGTCACCACGAAGGCGACGAGAATCTGCTGGCGCAGGCCCGGCAGGGTGACGTGGCGAAACTGCTGGATGGCGCTGGCTCCGTCCACTTGGGCCGCGTCGTAGAGGTCTTCCTCGATGGCCTGCACCCCGGCGATGAACAGCACCAGGCACAGCCCGTATTCCACCCAGGTGCCCACCGCGCCAGCGGCGCGCGGCGCCCACTCGAAATCGCCCAGCCAGGGGCGCACCCACCCGTCCAACCCGATGACCGTCAGGAACTCGTTGATCGGGCCGTCATAGGCAAAGATCCAGCGCCAGATGATGCCTACCACCACCGGACTGAGCACTTGTGGCAGGAACAACCCGACGCGGAAGATGGCCATGCCGCGCAGTCGGCTACGCGCCAGCAGCGAGGTCAGGAACAGGCCGAGCAGAATGGGCAGCACCGTGTAGAAGAGGATGAAGTAGATGTTGTTGCCCAGCGCGTTGATGAAGAAATCATCTTTGAGGAGCGCCCGGTAGTTGTCCAGCCCGATGAAGGTCGGCGCGCTGAAGCCAGTCCACTGGTAGAAGCTGTAGCGCACCGTGCCGGCAATGGGCACCAGCACGAACAGCGCATAAATGGCGAAGCCGGGCAGGATGAACAGGTAAGCCAGCAGGGGCCGGTCGTAGGGGGTCTTGCCGCCGCCGGACAGTGTGCCGCGAACGCGCGCGATCATGGGCGAGCCTTTAAGGTGAGGCGCGGCGCTATGCTGGTAGGGGCGCTGTTCTGCTACACCCGGTAGGGGCGTATTCGCCATACGCCCCTACGGGAACATCCCGTCAACTCAGAACATGCGTCGCCAGCGCAGCCGCCGCCTAGCCAGCCAAGTATTCCTGCTCGACCTTGTCCAGGAATTCCTGCGGCGTGACGCGCTCGGCCATCAACTCCTGGATGTAACCGGCGATGTTGGGTACGGTCCAGTCCAGGTAGTGCCCGACGGCGTTGGCCTCGCTGATCGTCATCCAGCCCAGCACCACGTCCGTGTTGAGCGTGCCAGCGGGCAGCGCCGTAGCATCTACCGCGCTGGCCGGCAGGAAGCCGTTCTCCAGCAGCACTTCGGCGGCGCGTGGCCCGGTGATCCAGTCCACGTACTCGGCGGCCAGGTCAGGGTGCTCGGTCGTGGCGCGGATGCCGTAAGCCAGGTTCACGCCGCCGATGGACAGGGGCGCTGCGTCCGCTTCAGCGGGCGGGAAGACGAAGAAGCCGACTGTATCCTCGCCCAGCGCCTCGATCAGGCTGCCGGCCATCCAGCTTCCGGTGATCCACATCGCGCCTTCTTTGTTGATGAAGGCCGAGGCGGTGGCATTATCGTAGTCCATGCCCTCGAACCCAGGCGAGAAGTAGCCAGCCTTGACCCACTCGACCAGCTTTTCCGCCGCCTTCAGGTTCGCGTCGTTGATGAACGTGCCGCCCTCCAGCCGGTACATGAAAGCGTCGAGCGTGTCAATGTCGGTATAGGCGTGCTGGATGGCACCGTATTCGTGGATGGCCGGCCAACCGTCCAGGCTGCCGAAGACGATCGGCGTCACGCCCGCCGCCTTCAGCGTCGCCAGGATTTCCTCGAACTCAGCGAGCGTCTGTGGGATGGACAGGCCGTGCTCCTCGAAGATGTCGCGGTGATAGTAGACGCCGACGATCTCCGCCGCATTGGACACGCCGTACAGGTTGCCGACGGCGATCTGCGAGCCGTCTTCGGCGAAGCTGTTGCGCTTGTGCAGGCTCATCGCGTAGCGATCCCACCAGCCGTACTGGTCGGCGTACTCATTGAGCGGCAGCAGCAGCCCGGCCCCGACCATCGGCCCCATGGCCGTGTAGCCCTGGTTGACCTGGGCAACGTCCGGGCCGCTGGCCTCAGACAGCGCCAGGGGCAGCAGCGCGTTGAGATCGTCCACCACGTAGGCTTCCTTGACGATGGTCACGCCAGGATGTGCCTCTTCGAACTCGGCGTTGAGCTGTTCCATCATCGCCACTTCAACGTCACGAGTCCAGTTGTCCCACACGACCAGGGTGACGGCTTCCTGCGCCGTCGTGAGCGTTGGCATCGCCCCAATGACGGCAACGACCAGCGTCAGTAGGACAGCAAGCATAATGCTACGTTTCTTCATGACATAACCTCCCATAGGTTTATTTGACCCGAAAACCAGCCTGTCTGATCACTTACCAGCCCGGACAGTCGCACGGCGAATCGGCCATGTCCTCCTTCCGGCGCGGACGACATGCCCGGATCGCCGTCGTTCCCCAATCCAGAGGCGCTGCACGGGTCTCTTCTCCCGTCATAATAACGCGAGCCATTCCCCGTGACAAATGAAGCGCGCGGCGATGCCGACCATCGCCGCCGGTAGGCGCGTTGCTCCGCTGCGCCCAGCCCTATGGCGCTGGCAGGTAGGGAGCCATCGCCGGGCAGTACGCCTGCACCGCCTGCTGCAGCGTCAGGTTGTCCCACTTGCCAGAAGCCAGCGCCGGGCCGCCCTGCGCGTTGCGGCAGGTGCCGGTGCCCACCGCCGAAGCGTAGAGCGCCAGAGCTACGCTCAGGCGCGGCGCAGCGAACGATGTCCCGCTCACGAGGCCATACTCGCTCATGTACTCGCCGGGAATCATCACCTCGCCATAGTTCGAGATGCGCATTTGCTTGCCCGGCTTGTCTGGGTCGGCGGTGAGCAGCGGCGTGTCGTTCTTCTTGTTCCAGGCACTAGGGGCGCGATACCCCTGCCCGAAGCTGGCGCTCACGCTGACGGCCTGCCCCCACGCGGCGGGCCAGAAGGGAAAGTCCAGTCCGAAGTTGCCCGCCGAGGCGACGGGAATCAGCGCCGCGCCGCGCCCGGCCAATAGAGTCTGGATCGGGTCCAGATCGGTGGCCCGCTGCGCCCGCTGCGACATCGCCGGGAACACCGTCCCGTTATAGAAGACGACCGCGCGCTGGAACAGGCTGCGGTGACGGTTCAGGTCTTTGGCCGTGCGCGCGTCCATCAACTGCGCCCCAAAGTCGGCGAAAGCCTGGATGTACTCGCAGGGGATGATCGCAAAGCTCATGTTGGCGACATAGACATCGGCGGGGTTACCGTCCAGCGCCTCGGCCAGCAACAGCGCGGCTTCGGTAGTTGTGACGCCCTGAATGTCCACCGGCACCAGCGAGATGAAGCCCTCCGCCCCGGCCTCGCTGATTAGCTCCTCAAGCTGCGCGTAGACCAGGTCGCCGTGCGGCACCGGGATCGGGTCGGCGGAGACGCCGCGCACGGCAAACGCCTGCCCTTCCAGGCTGACCGCGCACGCCTCATCTGCGGCGTAGGAGCCGGGGGCCAGGCTCGCGCCGCTGAAGTCATCCACAACGAGGATGACGACCTCATAGGTGCTCTGGGCGCGGGCGGGAGCCGCCCCGCCCCACAGGGCCAGCGCGCCAAGCAGGGCGGCCAGCAGCAGTCTGATCGCAACGATAGAAGTGCTTCTGAAGCTATCCATCACGTGCCATCCCTTCTCTCACTGCACCTGTAACGATCTATTCCAGCGGATAGTCGGCAGCCTGCATGTAGGCTTCGACCTCGTGTGACTTGGCGTGCATCCCGCCCTCGCGGAAAAGCGCCAGGGCCTCGGCGAAACAGCGCCCCGCCTGGGAGCGGTCGCCGAGGCGGTGATAGTCCTCGCCCATAGACTGCCGGGCGTGCGCCTGCCAGATGCGGTTATCCTGCTGCTGGGCGATCTCCAATGCCCGCTGATGGTGAGCGAGCGCGGCGGCGAACTCGCCCAACTCGTGCTCAGCCGAGCCGAGGTTGAGCAGCGCGAAGAAGTGCGCCTCACCGTCGCCCATCTGCTCGGCCAGCGCCGCTTCTTCGGCGAAGCAGCGGCGGGCGGTGGCATAGTCGCGCTGCGCTTGGGCGTGATAGCCCTGGTGCTCCAGCACGAAGGCGCGCAGATAGCCGTCGTCTAACTCGCGGGCGATCTGCTCGGCCTGGTCGAAGGTGCTGGCCACGTCGTCAGCGCCTTGATCCGCCCGCACCTTGCCCAGCGCGCACAGCAGCAGCGCCTGCCGGTCGCGCAGGCCGAGGCTGCGCGCCAGGTCGAGCGCCCCCTGGTAGCAGCGCAGCGCGTTGGGCAGATCGCCCCGGTCATAGAAGGTGTTGCCGCGTTTGCCCAGCAGATAGTGCCGAGTCTGGTCGTGCTCAGCGCCCATCGCCTCTGCCGCAGCGATGGCTGAGTCGAGCAGGCGCAGGAACGCCGGCGTATGGCCGCGCGCCGACAGGTACGGCCCGGCCAGCGCGCTCACGATCTCGATCAGGGCCGCCCTGTCGCCATGTTCGCGCGCACAGTCCGCCGCGCCCAAGAGGTTGCCTAGCTCCGCCTCCAACGCCTCCGGATCGGCTTGGTGGGCCAGCGTGTAGGCGCGGCAGGCGGCGACCGCCGGACTCCGGTCGCGGCCTCCCTGTGCGGCGATAGTCGCGGCGTAGCTGAAAGCCAGGTCGTGCACGCGGTAGCCGAACTCTTGGCCCCGCTCGGCCAGACCGCGCCGTTGTAACGTGGTCAGCGCCTCGGCGACGGCGGCCTCCTCGCGCTGCATACAGCGCGCCATCAATTCGGGCGTTGCGCTGGGCGCGAACAGCACGCCGAAGGAGAGGAAGACGGCGCGCGCGCCCTCGTCCAGCGCAAACAGGCTCGCGTTCAGCAGTTCGGTGATGCTCGTCCGGCCTTCCTCGGCGAAATCGCCGGGCATGGCCAGCGCGTGGGGCGTGGCAGCGATGCGTCGCAGCAGCTCGCGCGCGGCGATGTGATCCACCTTCAGCGTCTTACCGGCCACTTCCAGGGCGAAGGCGTGGTAGCCAAGCTGCCGGGCCAACTCGGCGGCCCCTTCGTCTTGCGCGTAGTCTTCCCCCGCGTAGTAACCGAGCAGGGCCAGCGCCTCCGCTGGCGGCAGCTTGCCGACCTCGATGATCTGATCGAGCGCGTAGCGGTGCTGCGAGGTCACCAGCACCGGCACGCGGCGCGGCACCGCCTTGAGCACCTGGTGCAGGGCCGGGCCGTCCCACACGTCGTCCAGCACCACAAGCGACACGCCAGACTCATCCAGCAGGCGGCGCATCGCCTTGAGCTTGTCCGCTTCGGCGGCATTGACCACGGCCTGGTAGCCATCCAGCGGGCGGGCCAGCGCCTGCAACGTGGCCTCGGCCTTCTCGCCGCCGGTATGCAGCCAGAGCACCGCGCCTTTGCCGTCGTCCACCCAGTCAGCGGCGATGGTGGCCGCCAACGCTGATTTGCCCATGCCGCTGAACCCTTGCAGCAGCACCCGCCCACCGTCGTCCAGCAAAGCGCGGGCGCGGCGCAGCGTGTCCTGCCGCCCCACCAAGCGCCCCGGCAGGTGGGGCACGTCGTCGCTGCTCTCCACCAGGACGGCGCTCGTCGCCCCAGGCCGCCGGGCCAGCCGGTCTTGCAACCAGACCGCAACGGACTGCCGAACCTGCGCGCAGAGGTCTTCGACGCTGCGGAACCACTTGGGCGTGATGCCGGTAATTACGTCGCTCTGCGCTTCGAGGAACGCTTTCAGGCGCGGATCGCGCTGGTCGGCGCGCACGTCCTTGACGTAGATGTGACGGTCAATGGCCCACTGGGTAGCGTGCTGGAACTCGTCAACCGTCCATTCGCCGTATTCGTTCCAGAACAGGCCGATGTACAGCGCCGACGCTTTGAGCGCGTCCAGGTACACCGCGCGGATCGGCTTGTCGGCGGCGGGCGCGTCATCTTCGAAGACCCATGCCCGCAGCGTGACTAGGTCACCGCCCAGCGTGGGCAGCAGCGCGCCCAGAGCCTGGCGTTCGGGAGCCAATTCCTGCATCCGCGAGCTAATGAACACATGCAGTTCGGTCGTCATGGGCACAAGCTGCTGCTTTCCGGCGGGGAATTGCCCCGTGTAAGAACCTGGTGCCTATATCCATTATAACCAATCTGGGTCGCCCCGGCCTTGCTGACCCAGGGTGCGTGCAAAACCTGTCAGACAGTCTAGGCGCGTTGTTCTGCTGCGCCCGTAGGGGCGTGCTTTTCAAGAAATCTCCAGGATGTCTGCCTCCCCAAGGGCATAGGTGACTGGTAGCGTTCTTGTAGGGGCGTATTGCAATACGCCCCTACAAGAGGCACGACGGTGGAGCGCCTCTGCGTACTGCGGGTAGTATCCGTGTTTATTTCTTAATCTGCATCAATATCCCCCTACGAGGGTCCACGAACAAGTCGTGAACGTGTTTGTCCCCCCCCATCCCCGGCCCTTC
>DYGW01000310.1 GCA_020724485.1 Thermoflexus sp.
GGGAGCCGGCCCGCCGCTTTTCTCCCTTCCCCCCTCGTGGGGAAAGGGCCGGGGATAGGGGGGGACAAAAACGTTCACGACTTGTTCGTGGACCCCAGCGTATCGCCGGGCTTGAGGTACGCCGCGAGTGTCGCTATACTCCTAACAGATATTATGTGATCACTCTGGGAAGCGTGCCCACCGGCCCCGGCAAGCAACAATTGGCGAGGAAGAGTGCTATGTCAAACGGAATTGACAGACCCGTTCTCATCATTCACGAGGGCGAAAGAGCCGGTCAGCGTTGGACCATCGGCGAGGATGAGGTGGTCATCGGGCGCGGGGGGGAGTGCGATCTGGTGTTGCCCGAACGCCAGGTCTCGCGCGAGCATATCCGCATCTTCCGCGATCGCGACGTGTACTACCTGGAAGACCTCGACAGCAAGAACGGAACCTGGGTCAATGGGCGGCAGATCAAAAACACCAGCGTTCCCCTGAAAGATGGGGACGATATCCAGATCGCCCTGGCCGTCAAGATCAGTTTCGTCGGCTCGGAGGCCACCGCCCCGCTGCTGATGGACGAACTCCCCCACGCCCTGGGCCGCCTGGTGATCCACCAGAATTCGCGGCGGGTGTTCATCAAGGGGATCGAAGTAGACCCGCCGCTCAGCTTGCCCCAATACCGGCTGTTGGAACTGCTCTACGAGGAGCCGGGCGCTGTCCGCACCCGCGACGAAGTGATCGCAGCCGTCTGGCCCGAAGCCGTCGGCGAGGGGGTCAGCGAGCAGGCGATTGACGCCCTGGTGCGCCGCCTGCGCGACCGTCTGGCTGAGGTAGACCCCGATCACCAGTATCTGGTCACCGTGCGCGGGCACGGCTTTCGCCTGGACAACCCGATCGAGTGACAGGCCGGGCGGCTGGCGCATTGCGAACAGAGGGCGGCTCCCTCGCTGGCAGGGCCGCCCTTGTTTCTTGTTTGCCGCCGGCTCAACCGGCCTTGTGCTGCGTGCGCCGGACAGTTCCTAGCACAGGTCCACGTATTCCATGCGCACGCGCTCTGCGGGCTGAATGCCCAGCACCTCGTCAAGAATTTCCGCTGCCAGCGCCGCCTTGTACTCGGCGTCACGCGCCGACCACGTCCGCGACTTGATCTCGATATAGCGGCGGTCGGTCTTCGGCTCCATGATGTGATCGAGGTTCACGTAGAACAGCACGCCCTTGTAGAGCACATGCCAGCGCAGCCGGTCTTTGTGCACCTCGCACTCGCGGTGCGCTTTGAAATACTCGCGGTAGAAACGCAGCGGGCGGTCGGCAGGGGCGATGAAGCGCGAGTGCGACAGCAGCACCGCTTCGTCGAACTCGCGCGCCTTGTCGGGGATCGTGTACGTCAGCCGTGCGCGCACCGACTCCATCTCGCCGGACGCGCCGATGAAGTCGTCCTCACGGTAGCGCACGCGGCCTTGGTCATCGTCGTCGAAGAGGAAGTACGTGTCGTACTGGCGGTAGTGGTTGTGCTTGACGACCTGCACAGCCGGGTCGCGCAGCAGCCGCCCGATCAGTTCCTCTCCGTCACCGTCAACCAGGGCTTTCACCTGAATCTCGAAGCTCTCTTCTTGCTGCAGCCCGCCAATGGCCACCAGCTTGTTGAGGACATTGCCCTCGCGCGCGATGAGAAATGCGTCCACCCGCCGCGCGTAGTCTTCGGCTTCGCGCTGGATGCGGGCTTCGTCCAGCGTCAGCAGGGCGCGCTCGCGCATCAGCCAGCGCCCGTTGACCATCACGTGCTGCACGTCCGCCGCCTGGCTGGCGTAGACAACCTGCGAGTACACGGCGTTCGGGTCGCGCCCGAAACGCGGCACATTGTGCACAGGGTTATGGTCAAGCACGATCAGGTCAGCGCGCTTGCCTGGCTCCAGGCTACCAGTCAGGTGCCCCAGGTGCAGCGCCTCGGCACCCCAGCGCGTGGCCATCAACAGGGCTTCCCTGGCCGGGAGCACCACCGGGTCGTAGGTGGCCCCTTTGGCCAGCAAAGCCGCCAGGCGCATCTCCTCGAACATGTCCAGGTCGTTGTTGCTGGCCGCCCCATCGGTGCCAATGCTCAGTCGCACTCCGCGCTCCAGCATCTCAATGACCGGCGCAATGCCGCTCGCCAGTTTGAGGTTGCTGGTGGGGTTGTGCGCCACCGCGACCTTATACTGATCCAGCAGGCGAATCTGCTCGCTATCCACGTGCACGCAGTGGGCGGCGATGGTCTTGGCGCGAAACACGCCCAGTTCCACCACGCGGTTGACCACCTTCTTTTCATAGGCCGCCCAGCTATCTTCTGCTTCCTGGCGTGTCTCCAGGATGTGAATCTGTAGCGGCACGTCATATTCAACCGCCAGGTCGGCGCAAGCCTGCATGATCTCGTCGGTGCAGGTGTAGGGCGCGTGCGGTGCCACCGACGGCACAATCAGCGGGTGGCCGCGCCACTCTTCGATGAACTGCCGCGTATAGGCCAGGCTTTCCTCGTAGCTCTCGGCATCCGGCGCGGGGTACTTCATCACCGTCTGGCCGCACACGCCGCGCAGCCCAGCCGCCGCCACCGCCGCCGCCACTTCCGCCTCAAAGTAATACATGTCGGCGAACAGCGTCGTGCCGCCGCGAATCATCTCCGCGCACGATAAGATCG
>DYGW01000311.1 GCA_020724485.1 Thermoflexus sp.
TGACGCGGTGGGCACAGGCAGTCGGTCGCTTCGGTCTTGAACGTCTGCTTGACGATACGATCTTCCAGGCTGTGGAAGCTGATCACGGCCAGCCGCCCACCGGGGCGCAGCAGATCAATGGCGACCGGTAGCACGCGCTCGACCGCGCCCAGTTCGTCATTGACGGCGATGCGCAACGCCTGAAAGGTGCGCGTTGCCGGGTGAATCTTCTCGCGCGGGCCGCGCTGCGCCCCCACCACGACTTCGGCAAGCTGGCGGGTGGTGCTCAGCGGGCGCGCGGCGACGATCGCGCGGGCGATGCGCCGGGCGTGACGCTCCTCCCCGAAGCGAAACAGCACCTCGGCCAGCGCCTCGGCGTCCCACGTGTTGACGAGGTCGGCGGCGGTCGGCCCGCCCCCAGAGGGGTCAAAGCGCATGTCGAGCGGCCCCTCGCTCATGAAGGCGAAACCGCGCGCCGGGTCGTCCACCTGCATCGAAGACAGGCCGAGGTCGAGCAGAATCCCGTCCACGCCCTGCCCCGCACCGCCCACCGCCTCCAGCCAGGCCGGAACCAGCGCACCGATCTGCTCATAGCTGGCGTGGCGCAGCGTCGCCCGTTCCTCAAAGGGAGCCAGCCGCGCGCGCGCCAGGGCCAGGGCTGCCGGGTCGCGATCCAGCCCCAGCAGGCGAGCTTCCGGCGCGGCGGCCAGGATCGTCGCCGCGTGCCCGCCCGCGCCAACGGTACCGTCCACGAAACGCCCCGCCGGGCGCTCGGCGACGCGCAGCGCAGCGAGCACGGCCTCCAACAGCACGGGGATATGGGGAGCGTCAAGGTGAGTCACGGCTGTCTGTCACACGCCAGGGACGATGGATACGAGTGTAGACGACCTGGCGGGCGGCGGCAAGGATACTGTGCTCATGACACAGACTTCGGAAGTCTCCGAAGACTTCCGAAGTCTCGTTGCAGTATACGTAACCGTCTCCCGCCTCCACCACGCGCTAACGCAGTGGATGTTCCTCTTGCACGCTCTAGCGCGGCACGTCCCAGAGGAACACAGCCCCGTCGTCCGAAGCAGAAGCGATCAGCCTCCCGTCCGGGCTGAAAGCGACGCTGTTGACCCAGTCCGCGTGGCCGTGCAACACGGCAAATTCCCTGGCGAAGGCGTCCTCGAGGAGCCAGAGGAACACGGTGCTGTCGTCGCTGGCAGAGGCAATCAGCGTCCCGTCCGGGCTGAAGGCCACCGCGTTGACGTAGTCCGTATGGCCGGACAGCTCAGCGACGGCCACGCCAGAAGCCGCTTTCCACACGCGCACAAGGCCATCGTCGCTGCCGGTGACGAGCAGCGCACCGTCCGGGCTGAAGGCGACCGAACTCACGTAGTCAGGGTGCTCGATGCTGAGCAACTCTGCCCCGGTCGCCGCGTCCCACACGCGCGCGGAATAGTCATCGCCGGCGGTAGCGATCAGCGTCCCGTCTGGGCTGAACGCCACGCCCCTCACGGTAGACGTATGTCCCTCAAGCGTAGCGAGAGGATCGCCTGTGGCGGCATCCCACACCTTGACCAGGGTATCACTGCTGCTGGAAGCGAGGCGGGTGCCGTCCGGGCTAAAGGCGACGCTGTAAACATAGCCATCGTGAGCCTCGATAGCCAACTGCTCGTCGCCGGTGGCCGCGTCCCACACGCGCACGATGCCGTCATCGCAGGCCGAAGCCAGCACTCTCCCGTCAGGACGGTAGGCAACGCCGCTGACGTAATCGGGGTGTTGCATGGCGAGCAGTTCCGTGCCGCTGGCAACATCCCATACGCGCACCGTCCCGTCATCGCTGGCGGAGGCCACTTGCGCCCCGTCCGGGCTGAAGGCCACGTCGTTCACCCAATCCTCGTGCCCGTACAGCGCCGCGCGCCAGGCAGGCGTGTACTCGACGGTCGCAGCGACAGCCAGGATATTCGCCTCGAATTGCGGCATCTCGCCGGGAGAGGCGATGGCGATCAGCGCCAACACACCGGGGCTGCCGTAGTCTATGACGATCAGCAGAATCTCGCCCTCTTCCTGGCTGAACGATACACGCACGGCGGCCCGGTCTCCAATCATGAGGTTCTCCGGCGTGGGCAGCACCTCAAGCCCACCGTAGCTGATCCCTTCAACCAGCGCAGTGGCGACTCCGGTCAGACTTGGGTCGGACAAGTCGTACACCAGCATACCGATGGCCGACGGCTCAACCACCAGGACGCCGACTGCGCCCGGTGGCACTGTCTCTTCTTGCAGAGCGGCTTCGCTGTTGGTGAGGATGACCATGCCCTGATCCTCCACCACAGCCCATCCAGCGGGATAGGAGAAGGTCAAGCTGCCAGCGGGTGAGACGTACTGCTCGCTGAGGGAGTCTTGGGCGAGCGCCGTCAGCGGCGCGATGCCCAGGGCCAGGACAACTAACACTGTGCCGACGTGCGCGAAGCGATGTGGAACCATTCCTTGCCTCCCAAATCTACGGGCGCGCTGCCCTGTGCGCACGCCTGCTCCACACTGACACGATGCGCGGCACAGCCGGGCCGCGACCGTGCCCGTATTATACCATGTTTCCGGCGGCCACCCGCCCGCCCAGGGTAATCGGGGTCCACGAACAAGTCGTGAACGTGTTTGTCCCCCCCCCCATCCCCGGCCCTT
>DYGW01000312.1 GCA_020724485.1 Thermoflexus sp.
GAGCTGGGGGCGGCTGTGTCAGCCGGACCCGGATGACAGCAACCGTTCGCGCTGGGCGCTCGACCCGCTGTGGGCGGCCCTGCTGGAGATGATCGCGGAGTGGTCCTTCCACTACGACGAGACAGCGGCGCGGGAATACGTCTTCACCCCCGATCTGAGCTCGGAATACCTGATGCAGCTAACGGGCTGGCTGGCGGGCTTCATGGCGCGGGTGGGGATCAGGTTGGACAAGAGCGGGCCGGTGTCGCTGGCGCGGGCGCTGGCCTTCCTGCACGAGCGAGGCTACACGCTGGCCGACCTGGACCAGAAGGCCCAAGAGAAGTGGGAGGTCATGGCTCGCCTGCTGGTCCGGGGAGGGTGGTCATGAGCCAGCGGCTGATTGAGTACGTGCCGCCCTCGCATGACGTGCTGGTCCACTTTGCCCAGACAGCCGGGGAGCAGCTGGGGACGGCCTACGCCGACCCGGACATCGTGCGCGGCCTGGCCGACTTCATGGGCCTGGTGGCTCGCCTGCTGGCCCAGGACCTCAACCGCCCGCGGGCGGACGGGGTTGACAGCGGAGTCGAGTGATCGTATCCTGGGAGCATTGGTCAAGGTGAGCGCCAAGGTATTGGCACTACCTCGGCGCTCTGGCCAGTGCACTAGTCGGAGTAGCGCACCGACCACCGGCAGACTCTAGCGTGTTTGGTGGCCCGGCGCTATGCAGGTTTCATCACACGCAGCTAAGGAGTCTGACGATGGTCGCCCAGCAGTCTCATCTTCCCCGTATTCCCCGCAGAGTTGCTCTGTGTTACGTTCGCCTGTCGTATACGCGCGACGAGAGCGACCGGCACAGCCCGGAGCGCCAGCAGGCCAACATCCAGCGCATCTGCGCGCGCGAAGGGTGGGTGCCCGAGTGGTACATCGACGCCGACGGGCACAAGTCAGGGCGTTTTGTGAAGAACCGGCCCGGCTGGCAGCAGTTGGAGAAGCGGCTGGCTGACCCGGATGTGATCGCCCTGATCTCCAACGACTCGGGGCGCATGCACCGCAAGTCGTGGCGGGTGGGCTACCTGCTTGACCAGCTGGACGAGTACGGGCTGCGCCTGATCTTGGCCCTGCAGGACCGCGAGTATGACACGAGCGACCCGACCGACCGTCTGCTGCTGACCTTCATGGCCATGCAGGACGAGCACTACGCCAACGACATCGCGCTGAAGGCCAAGGACAGCATCGCCTACCGCAAGGCGCAGGGCAAGACGGTGGGCATGCCGCCCTTCGGCACGGTGCGCAATGAGGCGGGCTACCTGGTCCCTTCACCCTATGGCGCCTGGCTGCTGACCGATGGGAGGTATGTGCCCGGCGTGGCCGGGGAGGAGCCGCCACAGGTGGGTGCGCTGTGGCGGGGGTACTACGACTGCGCGCGGCGCATCCTGGAGCTGTACGCGGAGAACAAGGGCGGGCGCGAGCGGATCGCCTACCAGATGGTCGATGAGGGCTGGGCCTTCCGCGACCGCAAGGGGCAGCCACGACCGTTCAACAAGGATGACATCCGGCGCATCACCTCGAACTGGCCGCAGTATGCCGGGCTGAGCCCGGAGGGCCAGGCCAAGACGTTCAACCCCAACCTGGTCGAGGACCCACTGGGGCTGCTGCACGACACGGGGCGGGCGGTGTTTCCCCTGGAGCTGCTGCGCGGGGTGGCCCAGGTGCACCAGCAGCGGGGCAGCATCCGTCGCCCGCCGGGGGCGCAGCGGATAGCCCATCCCTACCCGCTGACCGGGCTGCTGTTCTGCGCGCAGTGTGAGCGCCGGGCTGAGGAGCACAGCAACCCGGTGCTGCGCTCGCGCATCAGCGGGGCCCACCAGAACGGCAGGCTGCGCTACCGCCATGCCGAGGGAGTGCAGTGCGGCTGCAAGCGCAAGTCGGTCTTCACCCAGGTCATCGAGGAGGACTTCGCCCGGCTGATCCGGCTGCTGACGATTGATGAGGACAAGCTGCCGGTGCTGGTCGAGCTGGCGGCGGGGGCGGAGGAAGGGGGGATGGCTGACGAGGACTTCGAAGCGCAGAAGGCGGCGGCCATTGCCAAGGCGCGGCGGCGGGTGGAGAACGCGCGCTTCCTGTTCCTGGAGGGGGACATCTCGCAGGAGGAGTACCTGCGGCGCAAGGAGCACAATGAGCGGCAGATAGCCCATTGGGAAGCGCGGACGACGGAGAGTGAGAAGGCGGCCATTGAGCTCGCCATGTGCATGAATGCACTGGACCAGCTGGCCGAGTTGTGGGACACGGCGGGGGATGAGGACAAGCAGCAGATGGCGCGCATGCTGTTTGAGTACGTGGTCTACGACCTGGACCGCCAGCAGATTGTGGATTTCCGGCTCAAGCCGTGGGCGGACCGTTACCTGGTGCTGCGCGCGTCGCTGTACGGCGATGACGAGGGTGGAGGGGCTTTCCGGGTACTGGAGGTGACGACGATGGTCCTGGCGGCCCTTCTGGTGGCTCACAGGGCCATTCTGGAGCGAGAGTCAGCGGTGCGGACAGTGGGGAGAAACAAAACCGTTCGGGTCTCAAGACCACGAACGATTATTGCCCCATAGGGGACTCGAACCCCTGTTTCCGCCTTGAGAGGGCGATGTCCTGGG
>DYGW01000313.1 GCA_020724485.1 Thermoflexus sp.
GCAGCCATCGCCGACTTGCAGTGGTGAGGAGGCGGCCATGACTAACTGGAGACTATGGCTGCGCTGGTCGTGGCGCGACCTGCGCGCTCGCTGGCTGCAAGTGGTCGCCATCGCACTGATCATCGCTCTGGGCACAGGCGTCTTCGCCGGGCTATCCGGCCAGAAGATGTGGCGCACCAGCTCCTACGACCTGAGCTACGAGCGGCTGCACATGTACGACCTGAAGATGACCCTGGCCAGCGGTAGCTACCTGAACAGCGACGAGCTCCTGGCGGCGCTGGCGGGCGTCGCGGGCGTGGAGAGGGTAGAAACGCGCCTGGTCATGCCCACGCTGGTCGAGGCCGCTCACGGCGATGAGACGATCATGGTGCGCGGGCAAGTCGTCGGCGTGGATGTGCAGGACGGCGGCCCGCACGTCAACAGCGTGCATGTGGACGAAGACAGCGGGCGCGCCCTGACCCCCGCCGACGCCGGGCAGAATGTGGCCGTCGTTGAGTACAAGTTCGCCCGGCACTACGACCTGGAACCCGGCGACTCAGCACGCATCAGCGGCGACGTGACGCTTGATCTGGTCGGGGTGGGTCACTCGCCGGAGTATTTCCTGATCATGCCGGAAACCGGCACGTTTTTCGCCGAAGCGGACTACGCCGTGCTGTTCGTCCCGCTGCAAACCGCGCAGCAGTTGGCGGACCGGCAGGGATTGGTCAATGACGTGGTGATCCTGCTGGAAGATGGCACCGATCGCGCCGCCGTCCGCGCTGAGATCGAGCGCCACATGGCGAGCGCCTTTCCCAGCACGGGGTTTGAGTTCACGGTCAAAGAGGACGACCCCGTGTACGCTATGCTGTACAGCGACGCCGAAGGCGACCAGTGGATTTGGAACATCATGGCGTTCCTGTTCTGGATCGGCGCGGCGCTGGGGGCCTTCAACCTGGCCGGGCGCATGGTCGAGGCGCAGCGGCGCGAGATCGGGATCGGCATGGCGCTGGGCGTGCCGCGGCGCTGGATTGCGCTGCGCCCGATGCTGGTCGGCGTTCAGATCGCACTGCTGGGCACGGTCTTCGGGGTGCTGGTCGGCCTGCTGCTCAACCGGGTTTTCGCCGGCATCATGAATGACCTGGCTCCGCTGCCCTACTGGGACATTGACTTCTACCTGCGCGGCTACGTCCAGGCCACGATTCTCGGCGTGCTGCTGCCGGTGGTCGCCACGCTGATCCCGGTCTGGCGGGCGGTGCGCGTCGCGCCGGTGGACGCAATCAAGACGGGATACCTAGTGGCCAAGGGGGGCGGCCTCAGCCGCCTGATCGTGGGCGTGCCCCTGCCGGGCAAGAGCTTCACCCAGATGCCGCTGCGTAACGTGCTGCGCTCGCCCTGGCGCACGACGCTGACCGCCCTGGGCATCGCCATCGCCATCATGATCATGACCTTCATCGTCGGGGCGATGGACAGCTACCTGGAAACCATGCAGCGCGCCGACGACGCCTACCGTCACCAGGGGGCTGAGCGTATCCTGGTGGACCTCAACTTCTTCTATCCCACCAGCAGCGACCAGATCACTGCGCTGGCAGCGTTGACCGGCCCGGACGGGCAGCCCTTGTTCACACAGAGCGAGGCCGCGCTGCTGCTGGGCGGCACGCTGATCAAAGGCGACGTGAGCATTGACACGGCGCTGGAGTTGCACGACATGGCGCAGGCCATTTGGGTGCCCGCCCTCAAACAGGGCGCGCTCACGGCGGACGGGCCGGGCCTCATCATCTCGGAGAAGGCCGCCGATGACCTGGGCGTGGGCATCGGCGACACCGTCACGCTGAAGCATCCCCGCCGCGAGGGGCTGCTGGCCTTTCGCCTGGTCGAGAGCGAGGTGCCGGTGATCGGCATCCACGACAACCCACTGCGCCCGCTCAGCTATATGCCGCTGGACAGCGCGGCCCTGCTGGGCCTGGAAGGCGTGGCGAACCAGGTGATTCTCGATCCGGCGCCGGGCGTGACTCGCGATACGATCAAGGCGGCGCTGCTGACTCAGCCGGGCGTGACCTCGGCCAGGTCTATCGCCGAGTTCTCCGAAGGGGTCGAGGGCCTGCTGGAAATGGTGACCGGCGTGCTGGCGGTCGTGCAGATTGTCGCCGTGCTGCTGGCCTTCCTGATCGCCTTCAACTCGACCAGCATCAGCGTGGACGAGCGTGTGCGCGAGATCGCCACCATGTTCGCCTTTGGGCTGCCCCTGCGCACCGTCACGCGCATGCAGATGGTGGAGAACGCCATCATGGGCGTCGCTGGCACGCTGATCGGACTGGCGCTCGGCTGGTCGGCCCTCACCGCCATCTTCTTCGCGCGGGCCGAGGTCGAGATGGCCGATCTCAAGTTCGCCATTGTGATCGAGCCGGAGACGGTGCTGCTGGCGGCGGTGCTGGGCGTGATCGTCGTCGGGCTGACGCCGCTGCTGAGCATCCGCCGTATGCGCCGCATGGACATTCCTTCGACGCTGCGCGTGATGGAGTAGTCAGCAACCAGCGGTCAGGGGTAGGGGCGCTGCTCGGCTGCACCCCGTTCAGGGGCGGACAGGCATTAAGGTTGGCCTGTAGTCTGGGCGGCTCTTCACTTTACCTCACCCCCGCTCGGC
>DYGW01000044.1:0-19649 GCA_020724485.1 Thermoflexus sp.
CGGCGTTCATCGCCAGGCACATCGAGCAGCCCGGCTCGCGCCATTCGAAGCCCGCCTCGAGAAAGATCTTGTCGAGCCCTTCGGCTTCGGCCTGGCGCTTCACGAGGCCGGACCCCGGCACGACCATCGCGAGCTTCACATTGGCGGCGACCTTGCGGCCCTTCGCCACGGCAGCGGCCTCGCGCAGGTCCTCGATGCGGGAGTTGGTGCACGAGCCGATGAAGACCTTGTCGACCGCGATCTGTTCGATCGGCGTGCCGGCGGCGAGCCCCATGTATTCCAGCGCGCGGGTCCAGTCGTTCGCCTTGATCGCATTCGGCGCGTCGGCCGGGTCCGGCACGCGGCCGTTCACCGTCGTCACCATCTCGGGCGAGGTGCCCCAGGTCACCTGCGGCGCGATCGCCGCAGCGTCGAGCTCGACGACGCGGTCGAAGGTCGCGTCGGCGTCCGAATGCAGCGTCGACCACCACGCCACCGCCTTGTCCCAGGTTTCGCCCCTGGGCGCGTAGGGGCGCCCTTTCACGTAATCGATCGTGGTCGCATCGACGGCGACCATGCCGGCGCGCGCACCGGCCTCGATCGCCATGTTGCACAGCGTCATGCGCCCTTCCATCGACAACGCACGGATCGCCGAACCGCCGAACTCAATGGCGTAGCCGGTGCCGCCGGCGGTGCCGATCTCGCCGATGATCGCGAGCGCGATGTCCTTCGCCGTCACCCCCTTGCCGAGTTGCCCTTCGACCTTGACCAGCATGGTCTTCGACGGCTTCTGCCACAGGCATTGCGTCGCCAGCACGTGCTCGACCTCGGAGGTGCCGATGCCGAAGGCCAGCGCGCCGAACGCGCCGTGCGTCGAGGTGTGGGAGTCGCCGCACACCACGGTCATGCCGGGCAGCGTCAGGCCTTCCTCGGGACCGATGACGTGGACGATGCCCTGGCGCACGTCGTCCATCTTGAACTCGGTGATGCCGAACTCGGCGCAGTTGGCGTCGAGCGTCTCGACCTGCAGGCGCGAGATGGGGTCGGCGATGCCGTGCGACCGGTCGGTGGTCGGCACGTTGTGGTCGGGCACGGCGATCGCCGCGTCGACGCGGCGCGGCCGGCGCCCGGCCAGCTTCAGCCCCTCGAAGGCCTGCGGGCTGGTGACTTCGTGCACCAGGTGGCGGTCGATGTAGAGCAGCGTCGTGCCGTCGGCCTCGACGTGCACGACGTGGGCGTCCCACAATTTCTGAAACAGGGTCTGGCCGGACATGCGGAATCGGTCGTCAAATCGCTGGAAACGTCCATTATTTCATAGCTTCGGGGCGGCTGGCACGGGTTTTGTTTGCGCCCCAGACGGCATAAACCCCCCACGCCAGCGCCGCGCTCGCGGCGGCGAGCGTGTAAGTCCACGCCGGCCCCAGCGTCTCCCAGGTGAAACCGCTCGCCAGCCCGCCGATGGTGCCGCCGACGCCGTAGGAAATGCTGGTGTAGAGCGCCTGCCCGCGCGCCTGGTGGCGCCCGCGGAAATGCTGGTGGATCAGCGCCACCGCCGCCGCGTGATAGGTGCCGAAGGTGAAGGCGTGCAGCGTCTGCGCGCCCCATACGACCCAGGGCGACCCGACCCCCCACGCGATCAGCAGGAAACGCAGCACCGCCAGCGCGAAACTCGCGAGGATCAGCGTGCGCGGCGTCACCCGCGCGAAGATGCGCGGCACGACGAGGAAAATCCCGATCTCGCAGATCACGCCCAGCGCCCACAGCCAGCCGACCAGGGATTTGTCGTAGCCGTGGTCGACCAGATAGATCGAATAAAAGGTGTAGTAAGGCCCGTGCGTCACCGCCATCAGGAGACAGGCGACGAGCAGCGCGGCGACCTCGGGCCGCTTCACCACCTCGCGCAGCGGCTGGTGGTCGCCGCTGTGGGCGAGGATTTCGGCCTCGGGAATCACCCGCGCGAACGCGGCGATGCCGAGCATCACCGCCAGCACCGCCCACGGCAGCCAGGCGATCGACACGTAATCAAACGCGTAGCCCAGCCCCACGACCATGACGATGAAGCCGATCGAGCCCCACAGGCGGATGCGCCCGTAGGCGTCGATGCGGTCGCCCAGGTGCGACAGCGTCATCGCCTCCACGAGCGGCAGCGAGGCGCTCCAGAAGAAGCTCACCGTCGCCATCACCGCGAACAGCCACCAGAAGCTGCTGCCGAAGAACACGCCGGCAAACGCCAGCGCGCTGCCGAACGCGGCCAGCTGGACGATGGCGGTGCGGCGCCCGCTGCGGTCGGCGAGGTGGCCCCAGATGTTGGGCGCGAAGATCCGCATCACCTGCAAAAGCGACATCAGCACGCCGATCTCGACCGCGCTGAACGCGAGCGACTGCAGGTAAAGGCCCCAGAACGGCGAGATCGCGCCGACGAAGGCGAAGTAGAAGAAATAGAAACCGGACAGGCGCCAGTAGGGAACCGCATTCATGCGGCCCGATTATCCCCGAGGCGGGCGTCGCTGCGGCAGCGCGCTGCAATCATTCCGCGCTTGACTTCGGCGCGGACCCGGCCCGATGTGGCAGAGCTGCTATTTCATCGCCGAACGCAGGCGCAGCGTCTCGCCGGCGACGAAGAACACGCCATTGCCGCGGTGGTGCAGCGTTTCCGGTTCCCTGACCGAGGTATCGACCCAGGCCTTGACCACTTCGAGGACGAAGAAGTTGTAGCGGTTGACACAGCGCGTGTCGGCGACGCGGCATTCTAGGTTTGCATAGCACTCCGCCACGCGCGGCGCGCCGATCCCGGATGACGGCAAGGGGGTCAGGCCGAATTGTGTGAACTTGTCGACCGTACGTCCCGAACAGTTGCCGACGGCGACGACTTGCTTCGCCAGTTCCGCCGTGGGGATATTGAGCGTGCATTCCCGCGTTGCGCGCAGCGCCTCGAAGGAAAAATTGCGGCCGCTGATCACGCAGCCGACCAGCGGCGGTTCGAATTCCATCATGGTGTGCCAGGACATCGTCATCAGGTTGGCGCGCCCCCGGTGCGCGGTTGCCACCCACACCACCGGGCCGGGTTCGAGCAGGCCGTAGACCTTGCCGAGCGGATAGGATCGTTTGGCCATGGTGTCGCCCCCTTGTATTGATTGCACCCTTCCAGCCTAGCCGCTCGTGGCCGGTTGTCGACGTCCGGCGGGGCCTTGCCCAAAACCTGCTATCACCACATACTCGGCGGGGAAATCTCTCTGCCGACACCCGATCCGGACCCTTGCCGCCCTCGCCTGACCTCCCCCTCGACCTGGCCGCCCTGCGGCTCGACGATGCGCTCGCCCTGCTGCGACACGATGGCCGGACCGCTGCGCAACTGCCGGACGAGTCGCCGCTGGATTACCTGCAGCGGCTGATCGACGGCTTGTGCGATCTGTCGCTCAAGGATCCGCTGACGGGGCTCGGCAACCGCCGCCACTTTCTGTCGGTGCTCGAACGCGCGATCGAGACGGTGGCGCGCTCCGGTGAATCGATGCTGCTCCTGCTGCTCGACATCGACCATTTCAAGACCATCAACGACACCTACGGCCATCTCGCCGGCGACCAGGTGCTGCAGGCGGTCGCCACCTGCCTCGCCGGCTGCGTGCGGCCGATGGACACCCTGGCACGCTACGGCGGCGAGGAGTTCGCCATGATCCTGCCGAACTGCCGGCCGCTGTCCGGTCACACCGTCGCGGAACGCATCCGCCAGACCATCGCCGGACTCGACATCGCCGTGGCCCCGCACCTCGAGGTCCGCGTCACGGTCAGCATCGGCGGCGCCTACGCGCCGGAATGGGTGCGCTCGACCACTGACTTGTGGATCGAGCGTGCCGACCTGCAGCTCTACCGCGCCAAGACAGGCGGCCGCAACCAGGTGCAACTGGAACAGCCGCCGGTACTGGCGGTGAGCGCCGAGGAAAAAAGCCTCTTGTTCGGGGCGCTCGACCTCGACGCGGCCCCGGCCGCCGCCCCTGATAGCCGAGTGAACGCATGAACGACGTCGCCTCCCCACCTCCCACCGCCCCCGTCACCGACGCGCTGCCGCTGAAGCCGCGCGGCAAGGTGCTCGCCGTCACCAGCGGCAAGGGCGGCGTCGGCAAGACCTTCGTGTCGGCCAACCTCGCCGCCGCGCTGGCGAAGCGCGGCTACAAGGTGCTGGTGCTCGACGCCGACCTGGGGCTGGCCAACCTCGACGTGGTGCTGAACCTCTACCCGAAAATCACGCTGCACGACGTCTTCACCGGCAAGGCGAAGCTCGAGGACGCGGTCCTGCCGGCCCCCGGGGGATTCTCGGTGCTGCTCGCCGGATCCGGCATGGTCGAGTATTCGCGACTGACGCCGGAGGTGCGCGGCGAGTTTCTGCGCATCATGGAAAGCCTGGTGCCGCATTACGATGTGGTGCTGCTGGACACCGGGGCCGGCATTTCCGACGTCGTGCTGTTCGCGGTGTCACTGGCGTCCGAGGTGCTCATGGTCGCCACGCCCGAGCCCACCTCGCTTACCGACGCCTACGCCACCATCAAGGTGCTGGTCGGCCAGCAGCAGCGCCAGACGGTTCGCCTGATCGTCAACCAGTCGGCACGCCCGGGCAGCGGCGCCGCGATCACGAAACAGTTGCAACAGGTGCTCGACCGCTTCGTCGTCAGCGAGCCCGGCCGTGGCGTGAAACTCGTGCACCAGGGCGACATCCCGACCGACCCCGAAGTGCGCCAGGCCATCATGCGCCGCCAACTCCTGATGCAGGCCGTGCCGACCTGCCCGGCCGCCCAGGCGATCCAGCATATCGCCGGCACCCTGCAGCAGGACGTCATTCCGCGGCCTTAGGCGGCGCGGTGCCGTCGCGCGAGCGGATCACCGCCAACACCTGGTCGTGCGTCAGCCGCAACAGCTCGCCGATGTCCCGATAGTCGTCGGGCAGTGCGGCGTTGTCCCAGCCGTGCGCCGAATGGCGCGCCAGGCTGGCGGCCAGCCTCACGTTCCGCACCCGCTGGGTATGCGCCTGCGCCGGATCGGTCACCTCGGCCAGCAGCTCGGGCAACTTCCACGCGAGCACCAGCCGGTGCTGCAGCTCCGTGCCGCGAAAGCCCAGCACCGCCTGCTGCACGGCGGCGCTGCGCAGGGTCGGGTCGGCGGCCTGGCGACGCGCGATCTCCAGCATCGGCCCCGGGTTGAAGCACCACATCAGCATTTCGGACAGGTGGCTGAGCAGGGCCGACACGTACACTTCCTCGGCATGCAGGTCGTGCAGGCGCACCGCCCAGTCGTAGGCGAAATACGCCGCGCGCTGGGCGCGGCGTACCGTCTGCAACAGATGCAGCAAGGCCTGCCGGTGGTCCTTCAGCACGTCTTCGACCAGCGGCGCGGCAGGTATTTCGCGGAAAAAGGTTTCCAGGCCCATCATCAGCAGGGCCTGTTTGACGTCGACGAGCTCGTAGCTCTGGTGATGGTGTTTGTGTCCCTGCAGGTAGCGCAGCAGCTTCACCGTCAGCAGCGGGTCGTCGTCAACCACCTCGGCGACGTCGCGCGCATTGAGCTGCGCCTCATCGGCGCGCTGGCGCTCGAGCTCGCGCGCCGTCTGGCGCAGTACCGGGATTTCCGCCTGCCCCAGGAAGGCGAGCCAGTACTCCAGGCTGTTGGCTTGCTGCTGCATATCTCTCCCCGAGACCCCCTCGCCGGCCCCTGACGAATGCATATTGCCGCGTTTCTGGTGGTTGAATCGGTACGTCCGAGCACAACTTGAGGCGCCCCCTTGCCGTAAGCAAGCGTTTTCCGCCCGGCACAACCAGCCGCGGTCCCCCGGGGACGTCCGGATGACCATGGATGGGAAATTGAAGAACTTGAATTTCCCATCCATAACAAGCCGAGGTTTGGTTGTTATTGATCCGAAACCCGGCGCGGCTTTCCAACGTACTCGGTATGTTGTTGGGGCTGGCTGTAATTCAAGTTCGAAAGTTTCGGATCAATAGTCGATCGAGTGCATTCAGAACCCACCTATGTAGGCATAGCCATCGTTCTGCAATTTGACCAGCCGCGTGTAGCCGTCATGCACGATTGTCACGCCCGGCAGCACGTCATCCGGTTTCCAGCCCTTGGCGCGCATCACGCTGTGGCAGATTTCCACGTGCACACCCAGCCCCAGCAGGTCCTGCGTGATCTTGGCGTTGAGATTGACCGCAAACGGGTCGTTGACCGCTTTCTGGTAAGCATCGTCGTCGAGCAGGAAAATCGCCGCGTCGCCGTGAAGCACGAGATGGATATCGAGTCGATCCGGAGTAACACCCTGCTTACCGAAGGCCTCGACCAGGCCGCGCGCGTAATACAGCCCACGGCTGATGCCGGCAGCCAGGGTGCCGGATGAGATGTCATATACCACCTTGTAGCGCGCATCCGGATCGACTTTCAGCATCGGCCGCTCGAGCGGGACGTGCCCATCGGCCAGTGCCGTACAACCAATCCCCAGGGGTATCAGCAGCGCACCCGCCATGATGATCAGGTTCAACGCTCGCCTCCTCGCAAAAAGTACCGCATCGCTCCCCATGCCGGCAAAGACGAAAACAAAAGCATAGCGCAGGTGGCAACTGCGTGAGCCACCAGCACAACCGCGGCTTACCCGCTGTGCAAGAAACATTGCGGTCTGGGACGACAAGAAAGATGAAGGACCGCCGGTTCTACCGGCTTACTGTAGGTTGCTCGACGCGAACAGCAACACCTTGCCGCCGACGAAACTCACGTTGACCGAGCGCGTCCCGTCGCCCCAGCGACAGTTGCGCATCCCCATGACGTCGTCGCACTGCTGGGGTTTGCCGATCAGGCGCACGACTTCCTCGTACGCCATGCCGGTTTCTATCCGGCTGTAGTTCTCGAGCGTGAGCCTGCTGCAGCCCAACAGGGCCAGCAGCAGCGCCATCGCAACCAAAGCGCGTGTGTGCATGGGGCATCCCCTTGATAACCATGACGGGTTTCGGATCAATAACACTCAAACCTCGACCCGTTATTGATGGGAAATTCAAGTTCTTGAATTTCCCATCAGTATAGTGTCACTTACGCGCGGTGGCCGCTATCCTAAGGCGTGTTCTCATCCCCCTGGCCACCATGCTTGATACCTTCCACCGGCTCCGACCCGCCCTGCGCCGCCTGCTGCAATGGTGGATCACGCTCGGCGTCGCCACGGGCGACTCGGACGACCTGCGCCTGAAAAAGGCGGTGTTGACCCTGGTTTCCAGCAGCATCGCCGGGCTCGCGGTGTTCTGGGGCGTACTCTACATCGCCATCGGCTACCCGCTGCCGGGCGCCATTCCGCTCGGCTATTCGCTGCTTTCCCTGGCCAGCACGCTGTATTTCTTTCGCACCAAGCATTTCCCCTTTTTCTGCTTCAGCCAGCAGTTGCTGGTCCTGCTGCTGCCCTTCCTGCTAATGTGGAGCCTGGGCGGTTTCGCCAACGGCAGCGTGGTGATGATCTGGGCGATTTTCGCGCCCTTCGCCGCGCTGTTTTTCAACCACCTCAAGGCGGCCACGCGCTGGATGGCCGCCTTCCTGGCATTGCTGGCGCTGTCCGCCGCGATCGACCCGATGCTCGCGGCACGGGCCCGCCCGATGCCGCAATACCTCAACACGCTCTACTTCCTGATGAATCTCGGCGGCAGCCTCTTCCTCATCGGGCTCATGCTGTACTACTTCGTGCGCGACCGCGAGATCGCCTACGGCAGGCTGCTGGAAAGCGAGGCGCAGATCCGCGAGCTGATGCTGACCGACCCGCTCACCGGCGTCGCCAACCGCCGCCACCTCGACGACCGGCTGGCGATGGAGCTCGCGCGCCAGACGCGTTACGGCCAGCCGCTGTCGGTCATCCTCACCGACATCGACCATTTCAAACAGATCAACGACACCTATGGGCATGCGGCCGGGGATGTCGTGATAACAGCCTTTGCCCGCACGCTGGAAGCCAGCATCCGCAGCACGGATTTTCTGGCCCGCTACGGCGGCGAGGAATTCGTGCTGCTGCTGCCGAACACCGAAGCCGGGGAAGCGGCCGCGCTCGCCGAGCGCATGCGCGAGGCGGTCCGCCACATCCGCGTGCCGGGCAGCGGACTCGGCATCACCGCGAGCTTCGGCGTCACCCTCGCCCGCCGCGGCGAAAGCATGTCGGAAGTGCTGTCGCGCGCCGACGAGGCCATGTACCTGTCGAAAGCGGGCGGCCGCGACCGCGTCACCACGCTGCTCGACTGAGTGCTCAGGCTGCGGCGTCAATCGCGTCCCGCGGCCACGCCGAGGTATCGAGCGTCTCCACGTAGCCGTGCCAGGTGGCGTGCCCGATCAGCGGCAGCAGCACGACGAATCCGACGAAGGCGGTGGCAAAGCCCAGCAGCACCGCCGCGCCGATCAGCGCCACCCACAGCGCCATCGGTTTCCTGTTGCGCAACACTGCGTTGAAACTGCTCACCGAGGCGGTGATCGCGTCGACCTTGCGGTCGAGGATGAAGGGCAGCGAAAACGCACTCGCCGCAAACACGATCAGGGCGAACAGCGCGCCGACCGCGCTGCCGATGGCGAGAAAGGGCAGTAGCTCGATGAGCCCCGGACCCGACTCCGCCGGAAAGAACACGTGCACCATCGCCGCCGCGCGCGCCCATACCAGCAGCACGACCAGCAACACGACGCCGAGCACCAGCAGTTCCCGCAGATGCGCAGTTCCCTCGCGCAGGCAATGGCCCATCACCGGCCGCAGTCCCATCGCAAGCTGGCGGCTGATCGAATACAGGCCCACGGCGAGCACCGGGCCGACGAAGACGAAGCCGGTAGCCAGCCCGAGGTAGAGGCCCAGCGCGCCCAAACGCCAGGCGAGGAGCGCGACCAGCACGCTCAGCCCCATCAGCGCCAGTCCGTAGCCCAGGCTCAGCCGCGGCGCGCGGCGCATGTCGGCCCACCCCAGCCGCAGCCAGCGCAGCGGCGCGGCCGTGTCGAGCGTGCGGCACGGCACGACGAAAGGCAGGTTGTCGGGAGCCTGGGGCGCTTCGGGGACGGGCAGCGTCGACATGCGATCTCCTCTTGATCTGTCGCGGGTCTTGTTTGTCGTGCGCCCGGTTGTCGCCCCGGGCGTCGCCTGTTTTTATAGGACATCCCGCGGATGCCGCATAGCTGCCCTCCGTCGCTCACCCGGCGCCGCGGGCGCTAGACGAAGCGGTCCAGCACGAACACCCCGATCATGGTGAAGGCGAGCGCGATCTTCAAGAGCGCACCGAAGAGCAGCCCAAGCGTGGCGCCGACGCCTGCATGGGTCGCGGCCTTGAGCGACGCCTTGCCGCTGAACTCGCCGATCACCGCGCCGACGAAGGGCCCGAGCACGATGCCCGGCAGGCCGAAGAAGATGCCGGCAAAGGCGCCCAGCGCCGCGCCGACGACGGCGCGCGACGAGGCGCCGAACCGCTTCGCCCCCAGCGCCGAGGCAAGAAAATCGATGGCGTAGCTCAGGAGCGCCAACACTCCCAGCAGGGTGAGCGTGACCCAGCCGACGTGGGCGAAGTTCTCCGCCCATGCCAGCAGCACCAGACCGGCGAACACCAGCGGAATGCCAGGCAGCATGGGCAGGATAAGGCCGGCGAAACCCAGCACGATGAAGAGCGCGGCGAACAGCCACAGGACAACCTGCAGGGCAGGATCGATCATGCCCGGCCTCGCGCTTCGGCAGGCGCGCCGCGCAGTGCCTGCGATCCATCCCACGGCAGGCCAGACCGGGCCGCCGCCACCGCGCCGGGGGTTGCGCTTGGAAGGTCCATCACGAAGCAGGCACTTTCAGCATGGACGGGTATCGGTCCAACAGGCCCGGCCGGCAGGGGGCCGGTCGCCGCCGTCGCGTGCAGGCGCGCCGTATCCCCGGCGCCAATTTCCCGCGACCCGGAAGATGGATAAGATGAGCGGACTATAACGCAGGGGCGGATCGTGGGGATACTGGACAGGCTTCGATCGACTTTCACCCGGCGCAAGGCCATGCCCGCCGCCGGCGCAGCAAGCGGGCCCGACACGAAGGCGCGCGAGGAACGGCGCAGGCACGCGCGACGCAACGCGCGACGCGACACCCGCGCCCTGATCGTCGACGACTCGCCCACCGTCGTCTTCGCCTTGAAGAAGATCCTGCAATCGGCGGGTTTCATCACGCTGGAGGCGGGCGACGCGGAAACCGGCATCGCGCTTGCCCGCGCCGAGCTGCCCGATCTCGTCTTCCTCGACATCGTCCTGCCCGGCGCCAACGGCTTCTCCGCCCTGCGCGCGCTGCGCAAGGACCCCGCGACAGCCCATATCCCGGTCATCATGATCAGCGGCAACGAACAGGCCACCGAACTCTTCTTCGGCAGCCGCATCGGCGCCGACGATTTCATGAAAAAGCCCTTCTCGCGCTTCGAGGTGTTCGCGCGCATCGAGCGCCTGCTCGATGCGAACATGATGCCGCGGCGCATCCCGGCGCAGGCTGACGCCGCGGAGCCGGGCTGAAACCGCGACTCAGCGGATCGGGATGGTCAGGACATCGCAAGTGTCACACCCCGAGTCGTGATAGCCCCGGCGTCGGCGAAGTTCGAAGCGTCCATCCATTCGCCGAGCGTTAGGCGCACCCCGAGGCCGGGATTGAACTGCCCAGTCGTTCGCCCTGGCCGTGCCCCGCGCCCAGTGATAGTACAGGCCGTACAGGCTCACACCCCATGCGGCCGGGGCGACCGGCGCCGCGCACCCCAGCCCAGGGCGCGCAACGGCGTGCAGGACGCGACACGACGGCGTGGATTGCATCGGCATTGCCTCACTCACGTGAAGCCGGAATGCCCCCAGGCTTTGCGCCCGTACCGAGGCAACGCGGCCACTGGCGCATCGGCACCGCCATCGCTTAATCTGTGCGCACCGCTCTCACCCCCACACAGCCATGATCAGCAAGCACGACATCCTCCAGGCCTTTCACTTCCGCCACGCCTGCAAGCGCTTCGACCCCGAGCGCAAGATCCCCGATGCCGACTTCCGTTTCATTCTCGAGTGCGGCCGGCTGTCGCCGAGTTCCTTCGGCTACGAGCCGTGGCGTTTCGTCGTGGTGCAGGACAGGGATCTGCGCGAGAAGCTGCGCGCAGTGAGCTGGGGCGCGCAGGGCCAGTTTCCCACCGCGAGCCACGTCGTCTGCCTGCTCGCGCGCAAGGACGATCTGCTGCCCGGTTCCGAATACACCGAGCACATGATGCGCGACGTGCACCACATGAGCGACGAGGCCATTGCGCGCCGCCACCACTTCTATCCGCAGTTCCACCAGACCGATTTCCAGCTCGATACGCCGCGCGCGGTGTTCGACTGGAGCTGCCACCAGGTCTACATCGCGCTCGCCAACATGCTGACCGCGGCGGCGCTGCTGCGTATCGATTCGTGCCCCATCGAAGGCTTCCACCGCGGCCAGGCGGAAGCCGTGCTCGACGCGGCCGGCCTGCTCGAAGGCCGCCGCTTCGGCTTGGCGGTGATGGCCGCGTTCGGCTACCGCGCACAACCGCAGCCGCCGAAGACACGGCAGGCGCTGGACGAGGTGGTGCGCTGGGTGTGAGGCGAGGCATGGGCGGCGCGCCGGCGGTTCCGGGCGCGTCGGCAATTGCCCTTGCCGCGCCCGGCGAAGCCGCCCGGCACGCCTATTCGGCGCGCGACGGCGGCAGGCTCACCAGCACCGCGCCGCCCTCCTTCTTCTCGACCACGAGCACGCCCTTCTTGTGGCCGTCGTCGAGGATCTTGCCGAACGCGCTGTAGCCGTACTGCGATTCGCTGAATCCGGGGTGCAGGCGCTTGATCGTGTTCTTGATCAGCGACGCCGATATCGCGCCCTCGCCGCCGCGCTCCGCCACCAGTTGCTCCAGCGTGCCCACCACGATGTCGATCGCGCGGCCTTTCCTGTCTTCCGGGCTCGCCTCGACCGGCGCATCCGCCACCGCCGGGCGTCCCCGGCGCCGGCTCGCCGCCTTGGGCGTCGCGGCCGCCGTCTCGTTCGCCGGCGATGCGGCCGGCTTCTCGGCGGGCGGCTTTTTCGCCGCCTTGCGCGCCGCCGTCTTCACCGGCATCAGGTCTTCGTAGAAGATGAATTCATCGCAGTTGGAGATCAGCAGCGACGAGGCCGAGCCGCGCACGCCGATGCCGATCACGTGCTTGCCGTTTTCCTTCAGCTTGGAAATCAGCGGCGAAAAATCCGAGTCCCCGCTGATGATCACGAAGGCGTCGATGTGCGACTTGGTGTAGCAAAGGTCGAGCGCGTCGACCACCATGCGGATATCCGCCGAATTCTTGCCCGACTGCCGCACATGAGGAATCTCGATCAGCTCGAATGCCGCCTCGTGCAGGTCGCGCTTGTATTCCTTGTAGCGATCCCAGTCGCAGTAGGCCTTCTTCACCACGATGCTGCCCTTGAGCAGCAGGCGCTCGAGCACCGGGCGGATCCTGAAATCGGGGAAATTCCCCTCCTTGAGGCCGATCGCCACGTTCTCGAAATCGCAAAAGACGGCAAAGTTGTGTGTCTCGGGTGCAGCCATGTTGTTTTCTCCCTCTGGCGGCTACTTTAGCCTGAAATACGCGACGGCTGGCGGCATCGAGTGCCACCCTACATCACCAGCAGCGTCGCGATCGTGAAATAGATGATCAGGCTCAGCACGTCCTGGATGATGGTGGCGATGGGGCCGCTGCCGTAGGCGGGATCCTTGCCGAGGCGTGCCAGCAGCCAGGGAAAGCCCAGCCCGATGGTCGTGGCGACCGAGCCCGCGACCACCAGCGACAGCGCGACAGCGAAGGCGAGCTGCCAGTCGCCGAACACCAGCCAGGTGAACGGCAGCGTGAGCGCGCCGAGCGACAGCCCGATCAGCAGCCCGGTGCGCAGTTCGCCGCCGATCAGCTCGCGCACCGGCGTGTTGCTGAGCGACAGGCCGCGCACCGCGATGGCCTCGCTTTGCGTACCGACGGCGTCCGCGAGATAGACGATGGCCGGGACGAAGAACGCGATCGCCAGCTTGGCTTGCAGCGCCGCCTCGAACCATGACATCACGAGCGTGGCGAGCATGCTCCCCGCCAGCCCCACCAGCAGCCAGGGCAGGCGGTCGCGTGCGCGGCGCATCGGCGGCGCTTCCATCGCGTTGCGGGCGCGCAGCGTCTCCCGCCGGATGCCGGCGAGGCGGTGCAGGTCTTCCACGTGTTCGCGCCGCAGCACGTTGAACATGGCGTCAGGTGGCACCACGCCGACCAGCCGGCGCTCGCGGTCGACGACGGGCACCGCAGTCAGGCCATGCACGATCGCGAGCGAAGCCACCGCTTCCTGGTCGGTCTCCGGAAACACCTCGGGAAAATCGGTGCGCGCAGCCGCCAGGATCGTCTGCTCAGGCGACGCGGCCAGCAGCTGCGCCATGTGCGCCATGCCGAGCAGGCGCGCGGCGTCATCCAGCACGTAAACCGAGCCGGCGTAGTCGTAGGCGTGCCCCGGCAGCCGCGCCAGCACCTCGCGCACCGTCTCGGAGGCACGCGCCGTGGGCACGCGCGTCACCGCATGCTGTGCCGCAGTCTCTGCCAGCGCGGGGTCGAATTCGGTGTCGTTCGTGGAAATCAAGGTCGTCACGGGCAAGGCTTTCTATTGAAACTTCCATAACACCTGACATGGCCCCAACCAATTTTCAGCCGTACTCTACATTGCACGGGCCGGCGAGGAAGCTGTAGGGCGGGAACACCTTCCCGCCGCAACTGGCGGTGGGGTGCGGGCACGTCGGGAAAGTATTCCCGACCTACGGCAGCGCAACGATAGTACCTGGCGTCCTGGACAAGGGCTGTCATTCATTACGGAAAACTCAATAAGATGCTGCATGAAGCGGAACTGGCTGGGGCCACGTGTGCGAAGCTCCCCGCTCATTATCGCGCGGGGAGGTGGCCTCGCTCGATGCAGCCGTGCGCCGCCCCTCCCGTTTCAGGAGCAAGGGAACTGGTCCAGCGCCCGCGCGCGCAGCTGCCCGCAGCCGCCGTCCACATCCTGCCCGGCCGAGTGACGCAGCTTGGCGAGGATGCCGCGCACGTGCAGGCGGCGCGCCATCTCGGCCGCGCGTTCCCAACTCGGGCGGCGGAAGCCGTCGCCACCTTCGATGCTGTTGTAGGGAATCAGGTTCATCACCGCGTACTTGCCGGCGAGCAGACGGGCGATGCCTTCCAGCTCGGCCTCGGTGTCGTTGACGCCTTCGAGCAGCGTCCACTGGTACTGGATCGGGTAGCCGGTGCGGCGCGCATAGGCTTCGCCCAGCTCGACGAGCTCGGCCGGCGCGAGGTCGGGCGCTTTCGGCAGCAGGCGCCGGCGCAGTTCATGATCCGTGGTGTGCAGCGAGAGCGCCAGCGCCGGCTTCACCGTGCCCTGCGGCAGGCGCTCGAACACGCGACGATCGCCCACGGTGGAAAACACCAGGTTCTTGTGACCGATGCCGCCCGCGGTCCCCAGCAGGTCGATCGCCTCCAGCACGTTGTCCAGGTTGTGCGCGGGTTCGCCCATGCCCATGAACACCACCTTCTTCACCGGACGGCGGCGACGCGCCAGCACCACCTGCGCGACGATCTCCGCCCCCGTGAGCTGGCGCAGGAGACCGGCGCGCCCGGTCATGCAGAACACGCAGCCCACCGCGCAGCCGACCTGGGTCGACACGCACACGCCGTCGCGCGGCAACAGCACGGCCTCCACCGCCTGGCCGTCCGCCAGCGCGACCAGCAGGCGCGCCGATCCGTCCGCGCCGGGGTGCTCGGCATGCACCCGCGCCAGCGCGTCGAGTTCTTCGAACAGCGCGGGCAGATCGTGGCGCAACTTCAGCGGCAAAAAATCCGCCGCGCGCTGCCGCCGGTTGTCGAGCGGACGCCCTTGCGCCCACGCGCGCAACACCCTGCCCTCGTGGCAGGGCGCGGCACCGAGGTCACGCAGGCGCTGGCGGAGCTGGGAGAGTCGCATGGCGCGCGGGATGGTAACACGCGGGTGCAGGCCCGGCCTCCTTGCCTCGAGTGCCCGCCCCATTCGACAGGCCCCAGGAAGGCTACCGTATGCGCCGGGCCTTCTTGGCCGCGTACATGGCCGCGTCCGCGCGTGCCAGCAGCGCCTCGACGCCCTGCTCGCCGGCGCACGAAGTCACCACGCCGACACTGGCGCCCGTGCAATCGATCGCAAGCTGGTCGATGGTAAGGCGCCCTGTGGCCACGCGTTGCATGCGCTTGCGCATGGCCGCGCGATCCGCTTCGGGGGCGTCGGGCGCGGCCGGGCCGAGCACGACGAATTCGTCACCACCATAACGCGCGACAAAATCGCCCTCGCGCACGCCGTCCCGCAGCGCGCGCGCCATTGCAATCAGGAAGCGATCACCGGCATCGTGGCCATGCCGGTCGTTGATCGCCTTGAACCCATCCAGATCGACGAAGGCCACGTGAACCGCCGTGCCCGTGCGCTCGGCATTGGCCAGCGCCCGCGCGAGTTCGCCCATCAGCGCGCGTCGGTTGGGTATGCCGGTGAGCGGATCGGACAGCGCATGGCGGCTGAGTTCGCGGTTTTCTTCCTTCAGGCGGGCCAGCAGGCGGTCGCGTTCGAGCTGGCGCGCAATCAGTTGCGAAAACATCCGCAACAGCCGGCGGGTATCGTCCGTGACCCGTACCTGCATGGCGCTGGCGCCGCACAGCGTGCCGTACAACTCGCCCGTCGCCACGCGCACCGGCTCGCTCAGATAGGTGGTGATCCCCAGCGCGCGTGCCGCGTCCGAATCGCCCCAGCAGCCCGCCACGTCGTCCACATAGGGCCGCCCCTCGTCGAACGCGCGCTTGCACAGCGTATCGTCCCATGGCACTTCCAGCCCCTCGGGAATTCTGAGCGCCTGCGTGTTGCGCGAATACACGATGCGCTGGACATTGCGCTCGAAGTCGATCGTCGTCAGATAGGTCGACTCCAGGCCGGTGACCGCCTCCAGCAGTTCCAGCAGCGGTCGCACCAGGCTTTCCAGGTCTTCGCTGTCCGATAGGGCTGCCGCCAGCTTGTCGAGAATGGGGTCCATGTGCCGATCGTGGCTAGAAGCCGGGCAGCCGATGGAAACGGACCCGCCACCTGCACGGGAAGCGCCCGGGACGAACGGCCCCACCGGTCATGCGCCGCGCGCCTCCATGAACCCGGCCAGGATCGGACCGCAAATCATGCCGAGCGCCAGGCGCAGATGATTGCTGGGAACCACCATCGTGCTCGGGCGCGACATGTACGCGCCGGGAATGCGCCGGAGCAGATCGGGAAAATCGTGGCGCGCGCGGTCGCGAAAGTGGATGACGCACAGCGATTCGTCGGCCAGCGGCACGTCGCGCGCAATGAACGGGTCGGAGGTATCGACCAGCGGCATGCGCTGGATGTTGATATCGGTCAGGCCGAACTGCGGCACGATGTAATGGATGTAGTCGTCCATGCGGCGCAGGATGGTTTCCACCGATTCCTCGAGCGTGCACGCGCCCTTCTTGCAGTCGCGGTGGATCTTCTGGATCCACTCCAGGTTGATCGCGGGCGCCACCCCGATCAGCAGGTCAACGTGCTGCGCCACGTCGATGCCCCGGCGCCCCGTACGGCGATCGATACCCGGCGGGAAGTGGCGCGAATCGACCTTGCGGCGCGTCCAGGTGTTGGCCACCACGCCGCCATGCTGCCCCTCGTAGAACAACAGATCGCTGCCCGGCGGCAGCGGCGCCCAGGGCGTGAACTCGCCCGGCGGCACCCCCAGTTTCGCGGCGTGTTCCGCCGTGTGTGCATACTGGCGATATACCCCGCTGCCGCATTCTCCGTAGGCCCGGAAAAACGATTCGAGTTCCTGGAAATGATTGCACTCGGGACCGAACCACGAAATCTTGCGGCCGCTCGCCCGTGCCTCGTCGAGCAAGGCGGCGAACTGGCGGTCGGTATACCGCCGGAACCCGTCGCCATGCACGATCGCCGGCCGGATGTTCTGGCGTTCGAATATGAACTCGAACGCGTGGCGTATCGTCGACAGCCCCGCCCCGGACGAGCCGGTGACCGCAATGATCGGATGCTGCTGGGACATGGTCGGCTATTCCCCCGTTTGGCAGAAGGCAGCGGAACGGAAAGTGTAACCCGGCATGTCGACGATCGCGACGCCGAGATCCGGGAGAATTTGATCGCGCAAAGGCACGGGTTCCCGGCCGGGAATTGTGGTTCTGCATCTCACCGAGCCGAGGTGCCGGGAGGCGCCCCCTGCCATGGTCAATGGGGCGGTATTTCCCGGCAATCCTGCGCGCAAGTATCCGTCTGCGTTTGGCGACAAAAATATCCTTATCAAACAATGTCATATGGCAGGTGTCGCCAGATGTCTCGCCGGAGCGACATTCCACTGGATTCCGCGCTCGCTTGATTCCGGTAAGCCTTTGTTCATTCTTGAAAAATTGGCACTGGCATCCCCTGTGCTTCATGCGTGGTGCGCTCTTGACAGCGCTTTCATCACGTCAACGAAGGAGTCAGGAAAATGCAGAGAACTCAACAGAAGCACGCCACGATCGCCGCCATGGTCTTCGCCGGCATAGCCGCCGCCGGCGTCACCACCTCCGTATCGGCCGCAGGCGTCACCCTCGGCGGCAATGCAGAGATTGGCGCGGATGCGATCATCTCCACGCCGGTTCCGGGTGCCACGGTCGGCGGTGCTGCCGAAGCCCGGGGCGGCGCTTCCGCCGATCTCAACAGCAATGCGGCGACGCAGGGCCTCGAGCGAGCGCGCGAGCGCGTCGACTCGGCGCAGGATCGCGCCCGCTCGCAAGCGGAAGAAATGCAATCGCAGTCCCGGGAGATGAAATCGAACGCGCGTGCGGAGTCTGGCGTGTCGACCCGCGGGGGCGCGAAGATCAAACGCTGATATGGCTTGGCTTTGCGCTACGGGCGTAGCGCAAAGTGTCATGACACAAGGGCGCCCCCATCTACCCTATTTAGCGCTCTGGGCCGGCGTCGCCTGCATCGCCCGGATTATCTCCTGCTGGACGATCGGCATCAGGTCAGCCATGTAGTACTTCATCTTGTCCATGGCCGATCGCGCCTCGGGGCACTTGATGAACTCGACGAACAATCGAAGCTCCGCCACGCTGAGATGCCGTGCAAGGCTCTCGCGAGCCGCCTGCTCCAGCACATCCACGCGAACCCGGTTCCCCATCGTGTCGACGAACATTTGCCGCCTTGCCGGTGGAAGCTGCTTCGATAGCTCGAGCGCCATTTCATCGAGCATCCGCTTCATTGGGATGTGGGAAAAGTACTCGTCTATCAGTTGTGCCTTGGTGCCCGAGGCATCCTGCTCGGTAACGGCGAAACCCGGGTTGGCAAAAAACAAGCTCAATACCAGGCAAAGCAGGACACGCTTCATGTTTACATCCTCCTTCGTTGAATGATGGGGCCGGGATGTTGCCGTCTATTCGTAAAGCTCTATTGTTTGCTCTACAAGGCGCAACTGTGTGGCTTGGTCATCAACTTCCGTCTTACGCTGAGAGTGATTGGCGTATGTCGCCCACGTCGGGGAATACGCATCGGCCTGATTCCCCCATGTCGACCAACCCTCGCGGCTGCCACGTGCGAATAACTCGAGGTAAGGACCTTGGCTGCACGATTCGACAATATCGTAGAACTCGTCAGGTTTACGCGAATGCTCCCGCTTCTGTGTTGCCAAAAAATTGACCTGACGGCGCCCTGGCGCAAGGGTACGAGCGTTCTTTCCACGCACGCCAAACAGCACCAACTCGGTGACGTTACGAAAATAGAAACCAACACCGCGTCCATCCGGACCACCGTCCTTACGGATCTTGTGCCAGACGAGATTGCTTTTGTATTGAAAACCCCAGGCTTCCATCACACGCAGCCCTTCCGGCAGCAGAGCGTTCGGAACCCACAAATAGAGATGCGACGTATCGTCCGCAAGCTGTCCAACCGGCAGAGCCATGATGTCGTCCAAGTTCATCGTGCCGTAGCGCGAAAGTCGCTTATGCTCAGGCGCCATTTTCCCAGTACGGTTCTGGAACTGCCAAGGCGGGTCAGCTAGGATAGTCTTGAACTGCTTCCCACCATGCCGCGCCAACAGATCAAGCGACGCGTCACCCTGCTCCGGTTCCGTTTTTTTCTTGGTCATTGCTGGCCCCAGTCAGTAATCAATTTAGGTGTTATACCAAACACTAGCACCGGACAACCGCCGTGTCTTCCAGCGTTGAGCCGATACAACAGCTTTCCCATCCATGTAGTGCTCGCGCCATATTTGGCTTTCACACTCTTTGGTTGACCGGCCCTAGGGCCAGTTCTGTGCAGTTCAGGCTCGCCTGCTTTGGTGAGTTGCGGCACCACGTCGAATATTGAATTCAAACTTGCGCTGCGAGTCACCATTACGCCAGCACTGATCAGACCGCATTCGTGAAAAGCCCGCAGAGCGTACAGATCACGATCAAAAGTTTGATCTTTCGAATTCCACTCGAGATCGAAAGCCACGCGACCTTTCACATAATCGATCTTGTGGCCGTCAATGAAATTCTCAACCAAACGCGGCTCGCCTTCCGGGCGCTTGACCTTACGAGTCCTGCCATCGTCATAAAACTGTTCGTCATACTCCTGCATTCGCACCAACAGATCACCCTGAATCCGCGTT
>DYGW01000044.1:19659-21265 GCA_020724485.1 Thermoflexus sp.
CGCGAGAATTTCTTGGGCATGTCGGATTCATTACCCCCAGGCATGCCAATGTCCCGCACTGTAATCCGGAAATCGAGCAACGCCCGTTCGATTTGAGCCAACTCATTCGGAAACGAGTTAGCGAGGATCGCGGCCGCATGCCGGTAACTGTATACGTCATAAAGCGCGCGGACTTCGGCGCTGATATACCGCTCTACGTCGACAGCATCGTCGGCATTTGGGCCTGGACGTAGTGCAACATCCTCAACCGCTTCCGCCATCTGTTCTTCAGTGGCACCGTTATCGAGTTCTGGTTCTTGTTGTTCAGGCATTTGAATTTAACAGTGATATCTGTCCCGTATATGTCGGTCGTAGCAAGCACCTTTAGAGCCAGAGGAAAGCAGCCCATCAAAAATATGCTGCGGCACGACACAGAACGTATAGGCGCTACCTTGCACAAATTCAATTTGCATCTGCCGAGTTTCACGGTCATACCCAACAGCGCTTATTGCGCTGGAAGCTACCCGGATCATTTCCATAGATCACCCTTCTAACCCAATAGAAAAAATGTCAAATCAAATTGGCCTGGTTAGCTTGGCTGCTTCGTGCACCCGAGGAAGCGGTTATCAAACAGCTAATAGCCCTAGCTCCTCAAGGCGAATAGCCATCGCCCCGATTGATACCCGGAACTGGCGTGCCATAGATATAAAGCGTCGCCCATCGTAGTACTCCGCATTAGCAAGAGTGCGGGACAAGTCACGGAGTGTCTTACACTTCTTATGAAAATCAGGCAGGCTGCTGCGCGAAAGTGCAAATACGGTTTCCTCGTTCGGAACGAAATAATCAGTTGCAAAACAATTCGCAAAGCGTGCCCTGACAAGCTTCTCTGGCATGAGGAAATACGTCGCAAATTTGTCAGCCTCGAACTCAATTCCGGGGCGCGACAGTGTTTCACCATCCAGCGGCCTATCACGATGTAGCCCCCGCGCTTCGTGGAGTAATGCGTGGCCTAACTCATGAGCCGCAGTAAACACGCGGACGTCATTCGGAAACTGTCGGGAGATACGGACGCGTCTGGAAGAGCCATCTATCATGCCGGCAACCTCTATCAGCTTGCCATTGATTTTGGACTGCCCAAGCGTTTCATCCAGGTCAAAGTCATACCCAATGATGTCTAGAGCGACAGACGGGTCAAGCATATCAACGAGATCGCTTGGTTGATCCGCGCCCCATATCTTGCTTCTGTTTTTCCAAATTAATTTGTGTAGATCTTTTGCTTTCTGTTCTAGCTCAACATTGGAGTAGCGGTGCCGTTTCTTGGTAGAAGAAAGCTGCGTGCATTCCAGCCGTGCACTGAAGGTACCATCTCCATCAAGGTAAGCATACGGATCCCCCAGCAAATAACGGTGGTCAGCTATTTTCTGGCTTAGGAATCTGGCCCGTTTCCCGGCGTCCAGCAAAGCACTGTAACTACCGCCGCCATCCAAATAAGCGTACGGATTCTGAAGCAACCGCCGACTCTCCGTAATTACTGATATGTCATCCATCTTGTTACCCTTTCTGAAGACCGCACCCAGCTCGGTTGCTCAATCCCAGCTCAACGCCCCGCCCGTCTGATACTCGGTGA
>DYGW01000045.1 GCA_020724485.1 Thermoflexus sp.
AACCGTGCGCTCTAACTAACTGAGCTACGCGCCCACGATGTGCGCATTATAGCACCGTTGGGACAAGCTGACAAGATTGCGCGTTCGGATTCCGCCTGCCGTCATTATACCCGAAAGCCTGCGGTAGTGGGTTGGCGATTCGGCCACGAGCGGACATCGTCGGAGGAGCGAGTCTGTGGTATGCTAATGCCCACACGTACTGAGGAGGGATGCCCCGTGAGTTTCCTGAAAAAACTGTTTGGTGGTGGCGGCAAGTCTGGCGACCCGGAAGGGATGTACTTCTACATCCGCGCCCCCAAGACTGGCGAAGTGGTCCGCGTGCGCTTGAACCGTAGCAACGACCTGTCGCTGACGGAGGACATGGCCGGCTATTTTGCCCGCAAGGTCATCGTCGGCCAGAAGAGTTTTAAGCGGATCGAGGCGCATTTTCAGTTCGACAAGAACCGGCGCTTCGTCACCGCCGACGTGACCGGCGGCGAACTGGTCGAGCGCGAAGATTACGAGGCTTATCTGGCTACGCAGCAGACGGATCAGGGCTGATCGGCGTCCGTGAACACTCCCTCGCGCACCCTGATCCTGCTCGACGTAGACGGCGTGCTCGTCCATCCCGTCGGCTACAAAACCGCGCTGCGCACCCTGGTCAATCGCCTGGCTGCGCGTATGGGCCAGCCGCCGCTGGGTCCCACCGAAGACGAGATCGCCGTCTTTGAGGCGTGCGGCCTGACCAACGAGTGGGACTCCGGCGCGATGTGTGTGAGCGCGCTGCTGCTCGCCGCGCTCGAACGCGCGCCCGCGCTGCGCCAGGACACGCTGGAAACGACCTTCGACGCCATCGGCGCGGCGGGCATTGCCCTGGATCGCCCGGACTTCACCGCTGAGGCGCGCGCCATCGCCCGCCACGATTCCGACGGGCGCTATCCTGCCGCGCGCTACCTGGAACTGCTGGTCACACGCACCGATCCCGCCAATCTGCCGCTGCTGCGCGCCCTGCTGGGCAATGTGTACGCAGTGCGCGACACGCTGACCACGCGCACCTTCCAGACGCTCGTGCTAGGCAGCGAGCGTTTCAGCGCCACCTACGGCCAGCCCGCCGCGTTCGCCTGCGAAAGCTATCTGGCTACCTACGACATCGCCCTGCTCAACGCGCCGGCGCGCGCGCACCTGCTGGACTGGGCCTGCCTCCCCGGACACGGCGCGGCCATCTTCACCGCGCGGCCCAGCGGCCCGCCCGCTGACCTGCCGCCCGGCGAGCCGGTGGGCGATCCGCCCAGTGGCTTCCCGCCCGAAGCCGAGCTAGCCGCCGAGCTGGTCGGGTTGGCGGGGAAACTGCCGCTGATCGGGCAGGGGCGCGTCGGCTGGCTGGCCTGGCGTAACGGGCGCGCCGCCGCCGACTACCTCAAGCCGTCGCCGGTGCAGGCGCTAACGGCGATGGGGGCGGCGGTGGCCGGGGCCGAGACGGACGCGCTGCGCGCGGCGGCGGCGCTGGTCGAGCGCGGCGAGATCAGCGGGCCGCTGGCCGCGCTACGCGACGGCGCGATGCGCGTCGTCGTCTGCGAAGATGCGGCAGGCGGGATTCGGGCGGTGCGCAGCGCGGCGACTCTGCTCCAGCGCGCCGGGCTGGACGTGAGCGTTGTGGGAATTGGCGTCTCGCCCAACGCGGACAAGCGCGCGGCCCTGGCCCCCGTCGCCGACCATCTGGTGGACGACGTGAACGCCGGGCTGGCTCTTGTGCTGGGCGGCTGACCGGCGGTCGCGTCAGCGCCCTTCCGCCCAGCGGCGCACGAACCGCCGCTGCGCCTCCGTCTCCGGCGATCCTTCGCCGAGCAGCGCCGCGACCCGGCGCAGCGCCCCTTCGCCACCCGCGCCATGCCGCGCCAGGTAGCAGCCGACGGCAGTGCCTGTCCGCCCCACGCCGCCCAGACAGTGTACGTACACCGTCTGGCCCGCCGCAATCGCCGCGTCAATCGTGTCCAGGATGGCGACCATGTGCGCCTCGTCCGGCACGCCGAAATCGGGGATCGCCAGGCGGTGATGAGCGACCCGCACGCCGCGCCGGATGGCCTCCTCGCGCAGGTTGTCCAGGTACAGGGGACGCTCGCCCTCCTCGGTCAGGTCTACGAAGACGGTCACGCCAGCGGCGAGCAAGGCGCGCAACCAGGCGCGCGCCGCCGCGTCGTCGCGGGCGGCGGGATACGGCCCGGCCAGCAGCACTCCCTCGCGCACCCAGGCTGATCCGGGCGGCAATCTGGCGGGCATGGCGCTCTCTCCCTGTGACTAACCGGCGGCGGGGCCGAGCACGAGATTGTCAATTAGTCGCACGCCCCCGATGAAGACGGCCAGGCTGAGCAGAGCCGAGCTGGCCTCGCCGTCAATCTCGCGCAGGGTGAGCGGGTCGGCGGCGCTGACGTAGTCCACCCGTGCCAACGGCTCGGCATCCAGCACAGCGCGCATGGCGGCGCGCAGATGCTCACCCGCTCGCTGGCCGCGCGCCCACTCGGCCTCGGCGGCCCGCAGCGCGCGGACCAGCACTGTTGCCGCGCGACGCTCGTCCGGTCCCAGCAGGGCGTTGCGGCTGCTCATCGCCAGCCCGTCCGCCTCGCGCACGATCGGGCAGACGACCACCTCCAGGGGGAAGGCCAGGTCGCGTACCATCTGGCGGATGACGGCGACCTGTTGGGCGTCCTTCTGCCCGAAATAGGCGCGCGTTGGCTGGAAGACGTTGAACAGCTTGGCGACCACCGTCGCCACGCCGCGGAAGTGCCCCGGACGCGCCGCGCCCTCCAGCGGACGGGTGATCTCCTCGACGGTGACGTAAGTCTGGAAACCGGGCGGGTATACGTCCTCTTCGGCGGGCGTCCAGACGAGGTCCACGCCCTCCGCGGCGAGCAACTCGCAGTCGCGCGCGACCTGGCGCGGATAGGCGGCCAGGTCTTCGCGGCGGTTGAACTGGATCGGGTTGACGAAGATGCTGACGCCGACGCGGTCGTTCTCGGTGCGCGCGCGGCGCACCAGCGCCAGATGGCCGTCGTGCAGGGCACCCATCGTCGGGACCAGCCCCCAGGTCAGGCCGGGGTGCTCCAAGCGAGCCGCGCGAACATCGTCAAGAGCAGGTGTCGTGAGCATAGGCTCTCCTCGCAAATGAGGCCAGGAGCGGTCAGCAATCAGCCGTCAGCAGTCAGCAAGAGCAGCGCCCCCACACGGTCAAGGGCATGATCTCAGGGATGGGACGGCGACACTCACTGACTGTCCCGTACCCGCGCCTGAGTCGTCTCGTCCAGCGCCTTGACCAGCGCGTAGAGCAGCCGGTTGGCCGGCACGTCCACGCCGGCAGAGTCGGCGGCGCGCACGACCGCGCCGTTGATCGCCTCGATCTCGCTCTCGGCGCCGCGCAGCACGTCCTGGAGCATCGAGGAGCGGTTGGGCGCGGTCTGGCGCACGACCTGCTCGGCTTGCGCCCCCGCGTCGTCATACGGCAGGCGGATGCCACGCGCCCCTGCGACCGCGGCCACCTCGCCCGCCACTTGGTGCAGCAGCTCGCGCGCCCAGGGGGACTCCAGCAGCGCGCCATTGGGCACGCGCAGCAAAGCCGTCAGCGGGTTGATCGCCGCGCTGACGGCGAGCTTGCCCCACAGCAGGGCGTCCACGTCGTCCGCCACGCGCACATCCACGCCGGCGCGCACGCACAAGGCCGCGAAGCGACGCACCCGCTCGTCAACGGCGGGCTGTGTTGCCAGTATGGTCGGTCCGCCCCCCGCGGCAGCCAGCCGTCCCGGCCCGGCCAGCGCCGCCCCCTGGGTGGTGACGCCCAGTGCAGCCCGTTCAGGGCCTACGTGACGGGCCAGGACTTCCAGGTTGCCCAGCCCATTCTGCAGGGTGATCGCCAATCCGTCGGGGGCCAACGCGCGCGCGGCGCCCTGGGCGGCGGCCTCCGTCTTGGGAGTCTTGGTCAGGATCAAGGCGACATCCGCCGGGCCAGCCGCGCTCACGTCGTCGGTCGCGCGCAGCCAGACATCCCACTCGCTGCCCTGCGCCTCCGTGATGTGCAGCGGCCCGCGTCGCAGCGCGGCGATCTGTTCCGGCCAGCGACCAACCAGCGTCACTTCCGAGTGAGGGCTGAGCCGCGCGCCAAAGAGACAGCCCAGCGCGCCCACGCCGAAAATGGCAATGCGCACCCGTCACCTCCTCCGCGCCCTGGCCGCTCAGTGTGGCTGGTCGGGCGAAAGCTCGCGCACCAGCGTCTCCCACACGTCGTCGGCGATGGCGAACTCGTGCTCCGGCGCGGGAAAGGCGCGGGCGCGAACGTCCTGTGCGAAGGCGGCGAACGCCTGGCGCATCGCCCCCGACAGATCGGCGTACTGCCGGGCGAACTTGGGCGTCAGGCGCTCGTACAGCCCCAGCACGTCGTGGGTGACCAGAACCTGCCCGTCACAGCCAGCCCCCGCGCCGATGCCGATGGTGGGCACGCGCACCGTCTCGCTGATCAGCGTCGCCAGACGCGCCGGCACCGCTTCGAGCACCAGGCTGAAGACGCCGGCTGCTTCGAGCGCGCGCGCATCGTCCAGCAGGCGGCGCGCGACCTCGATGGTGCCGCCCTGCATCTTGAACCCTCCCAGGGCGCTGATGCTCTGCGGCGTCAGGCCGATGTGTCCCATCACGGCGATGCCCGTCTCCACCAGCGCGCGCACCGTCGCGGCGACTGACTGGCCGCCCTCCAGCTTGACGGCATCGGCCCCGCCCTCGGCCAGCAGACGCGCCGCGTTGCGCAGCGCGTCGGGCACGCTGGCCTGGTAGCTCATGAACGGCATATCGCCGACCAACAGCGCCCGCCGCGTCCCACGACGCACGGCCTGGCAGTGCAGGACCATCATCTCCATCGTGACCGGGAGCGTGTTCTCAAAACCATGCACGACCATGCCGACCGAATCGCCGACCAGGATGACATCAATCCCGGCCTGGTCCATTAGGGCTGCGGTCGGGTAGTCATACGCGGTGAGCATAGTGATCGGCTCGCGGCGAGCCTTCATCGCTTGCAGCCGGTGCAGCGTCATCTTGTCCACAGCGCGTCCCTCCGCCAGCATAGTGTGAATCGAGCATACTGAGTCCCCGGCTCAATTGCTAATTCTGGGGTGAACGCACGCGCCCCTCACAGCGAGAGCGAGGGGCGCGCGGAATGTAGAGAGTATGGCAGGCGCGGCGATCACGACAGAGCGAGGATCACCGAGGCCAGGATGGCGAAGGGCAGGGCCGAGGCGAACACCGCCGCGTACCAACGGCTGTCGTAGCGCAGATGCATAAAGTACAGCACCACCAGCATTACCTTGCCCGTTGATAGCCCTACCAGCGGCCCCGTCACCGCGAAGGGGACATCCACCACAGTCAGCAGCACCTCGATCAAGGTGATGGCAGCCAGGGCCACGAAGACGCCTAGATAGGTCAGGCGGTGCGAGTGGCCGTCAGCGCGCGCCCTCGGCCAGAAATTGGCCCGCAGCGCGGCCAGCGCGCCCGCCGCCGGGCCGCCGCCACTCACCGCCGCCAGCGCCTCTTCGAGAGTGATCGCGTCACGCTGCCAGGTGGGGCCGGTGACCTGGCGATCGGGCCGCAGGCGCAGCAATAACCGCAGCGGTGCCAGCAGGATCACGCCCCCCACGCCGCCCAGCACGACGCCGGCCAGCATCGCCAGCCACTCGTTGACGCGCTTGCGCTCGGCGATCAGCGGCGTCACCACACCGCCCACGAACACCCCGACCGCCACCCAGAGGGTCACCAACAGGACAGTATCGGAGTCCATCGTTAATCCTCACTCCCGCTCACGCGATCAGGTAGATGACCGTGAACAGCACGATCCACACCACATCCACGAAATGCCAGTACAGCCCGAACAGTTCGATGCCCAGGTTGTTCGATGATGAATAGACGCCGCGCGCCGCACGCAGCATGAGCAGGCCCAGCCAGCCCACGCCGATCAGCACGTGCAGCCCGTGAAAGCCCGTCGTCACGAAGAAGGCCGTGCCGAAGATGTTGCCGGCCTTGATGCCCTCGTGCATCAACTCGTACCACTCAAACGCCTGGGTGCCCAAGAACGTCGCGCCGAAGAGCAGCGTCAGCCCCATCCAGTTGAAGAACACGCGGCGGTCGTCGGATTGGATCGCTTCCAGGCCCATCACCACCGCGAAGCTGCTGACGATGAGGACTGTGGTGCCCAGCGTAGCCAGCGGCAGGCTGAGCACCTCGTGCGCCGCCTTGAACGCCTCCGGATGATCGATTTTGAAGGCGATGAAGGTGCCGATCAACGCGCCGAAGAACATGATCTCCGAGGCCAGGAAGGCCCACATGCCCAGCTTGCGCGGGTCGAGGTGCGCCAGGAAGCGACCGTGCAACTCGATCTCCGGGAAGTGCGCCATGCGCAGCAAGCCGAACAGCGTCAGCGGTAGCCCCACGACCAGCAGCAGGGGTGCGATCAAGCCGATGACAGTCAGCGTCCCGCCCACGCCCACGATCAGCGGGGCGATGCTGGGCGGCGGCAGGTGAATTTCCTCCTGCTCGTGCCCGTTGCGGCTCAGGGCGCGCTCTTCGGCGGCCAACTGCTCCACGTCGTGCGCTGTTTCAGGTGTGGCCAGTTGCACGGTGCTCATGCCTTCTCCCCCTCCACTGTCAGGCCCAGACGCGCGTCACGCGCCGGACGGCGGCTGTGCACCACCGGCGTCCGCTCGAAGTTATACTCAGGCGGGGGCGAAGTCGTCGTCCACTCCAGCGTATCGCCCTCCCAGGGATCGTCGCCCGCTGGCTCGTGGTGGCGGGCGCTGCGGATCGTGTTGTAGACCAGGATGGCCACCGACATGCCCATGATCACCCCGCCGACGGTCGAGAGGTGGTTGAGTGCCGCCCAGCCGCGATCCTCCGGGTAGTCGTAGACGCGGCGCGGCATGCCCATCAGGCCCAGAATGTGCAGCGGGAAATAGGTGATGTGGAAGCCGATGTACAGCGTCCAGAATTGAATCTTGCCCAGCCGCTCGTCCAGCTTGTAGCCGAACATCTTCGGCCACCAGTAGTACAGCCCGGCGAAGATGCCAAAGCCGCCCCCGCCGAAGACGGCGTAGTGCAGGTGCGCCACCAGCCACATCGAGTCCGCCACCACCTCGTCAATGGGTAGCACGGCCTGCATGACGCCGGTGATGCCGCCAATCAGGAAGGTGGTCAGGAAGCCGATGGCGTAGAGCATCGGCGTATCGAAGCGCAGCGAGCCGCCGATCAGGGTGAAGACCCAGTTGAACATCTTCACGCCGGTCGGCACGGCGATGATCATCGTCATCAGCACGAAGAAGACCTCGATTTCCGGGGGCAGGCCGACGGTATACATATGGTGCGCCCATGTCCAGAAGCCCTGGAAGCCGATCACCACTGTGGAGATGACCATCGCGGTATAGCCGAAAATCGGCTTGCGCGAGAAGACGGGGATCACCTCGGAGATGATGCCCATCGCCGGCAGGACGATGATGTACACCGCCGGGTGCGAGTAGAACCAGAACAACTGCTGCCACAAGACAGCATCGCCGCCCGCTGCCGGGTTAAAGAACTGCGTGCCCAGGTTGCGGTCCAGCAGCAGCATCAGGCCGTTCACCGTCAACACGGGCGTAGCCGCGACGATCATGAAGGCCATGACCAGTACCGTCCAGACGAAGAGCGGCATCTTCATCAACGTCATGCCCGGCGCGCGCAGTTTGAGGATGGTGACGATGAAGTTGAACCCACCGATCAGCGAGGAAGTGCCCACCAGCGCCACCGACATCAGCCACAGGTCGGTGCCGTGCCCCGGCGAGTAGTCCTTGCCCGCCAGCGGGACGTAGGATGTCCAGCCGTTGGACGCTGCCCCGCCCGGAGCCAGGAAGCCCGCGTACATGGTCAGCCCGCCGAACAGCAGCAGCCAGAAGCTGAGCGCGTTGAGACGCGGGAAGGCCATGTCGCGCGCGCCGATCATCAGCGGCACGAAGTAGTTGCCCAGCCCGGCCAGCATGGGGATGACGAAGAGGAAGATCATCGTCGAGCCGTGAATGGAGAAGAGCTGGCTGTACTCCTCGGCGGAGACAAACTGCCCACCCGGTACGGTCAGCTCGGCGCGGATGATCTGCGCCATAATGACCCCGATCACGAAGAAGGTGAGCGTGGTCAGGACGTACATGATGCCGATCTTCTTATGATCAACGGTGGTCAGCCAGGCCATCAGCCCGCGCGGCTGGTAGCCTGTAGGGTGTGTAGTCGCTACGGTCGCCATGTGTGCTTTCTCCTACTCGTCCAGTGAGCCGGTTGCGCGACTAGTTGGCCAGCAGGTAGGCGATGATGTCGGCCAGGCCCTGCGCGTCCAGCTTGTCGCCGTAATTGGACGGCATGATCTGGCAGTTGTAGCCAACTGTCTGGTACGCGCACGGCACCAGGATCGACTCGCGCAGGTAGGCTTCTGCTGTGATGTCTTCGCGGCTGGTCGCGTCGGCGGCCATTTGCGCCAGCGCGGGGCCGACGCCCGGCCCGGCACCGTGACAGCTTGCGCAGCCTAGCTCGGTGAAGACTTGCTCGCCGCGCGCCGCGTCACCCTGGAGCAGCGGTATGTCCAGGTCGGTGCCGATGGGCACGAATTGGCCCAGGGCAGCCATACGCCCGGCCAGCCAGGCGTCAAAGGCGGCGGGTTCGAGCGCTTCAACCTCAATCAGCATGTCGTAGTGCAACGTGCCGCAGTACTCGGCGCAGTTGCCGGTGTACAGCCCTGGCTCTTTGACATTTAGCCACATGGTGTTGGTGTAGCCGGGAATAGCGTCCACCTTGCCGGCCAGCGAGGGCAGCCAGAAGCTGTGCTGCACGTCAGTCGAAGTGATCTCCAGCAGCACGTTGCGATTGGCGGGAACGGTCAGCTTGCGCGTCGTCTTGACGCCGGTCTCTTCGCCCGCGCCCAGGAAGTACTCGTAATCCCAGTTGAACATGTAGCCGGTCACGTGGACGGTCAGATCGGGCGTGACATCGCCGTTGGTGGCCTCCACTTCATAGCGGGTCATCATGAAGCGGGCGGTCAGGGCGAAGACCACGCCGATGATGACGAACGAGAGCACCGTCCAAGTGATCTCCAGCGCGTGGTTGCCCTCGACTTGTTCGGGCATCTCGTGGCGGTGCCGCCGCCGGTAGCGGAGGATGGCGAAGAGGATTAGCCCTTCGACCAGCAGAAAGATGGGTACGGAAATCCAGAAAATGATGGAGAACAAGTCGTTGATATCGGCGCGCGCTGCGCCGCCATCAGCGGGGCCATGCGCGCCGACCTCGGCGGGAAGGGCCAGCGCCACCCACAGCGCGGCAGCGGCAACGGCCAACCCCAGCCAATGAAGGTGAACGTTTCGTTTCATGCGTGCCTATCCTGGCGCAGACGCCTTAGCGCAACCGGAGTCGCTAACCCTCTGCCTGATCAGGGCGCGTGCACGATCGGCCCGCCGGAGACCCGCACAGGCAAGTCTTGTAGAGCCGTCACCAGGGTGGCGCGAAGGGTGCGGGGGGTGACGCATTTCTCACGCGCGGGCCGTGCTATAGGCCCTCGACTATCTATTATAAGCAATAACCGCCATAAATAACAATCTTTCCTTATTATTTTATGATGCGAACGCAGCGGATGGCTGCGCAGGGCGGCAAAGAGACTTCCGGAGTCTGCGAGAGAGTTCGGGAGTCCGTACGCACGTGGGGGACGCTTATGGGCACGGGAGGATTGAGAGAATTTAAGTATCACCTTAAAAATTCTCATGTTCTGCTTGAATGTTTGCGACATTTTGCGTGTTTCAGCGTATAATGTTCATGTGCTAATTGATTCTATTTGGGAGACGCGAACCTCATGCCCGTGCGGAGTTCGCTGCGCACCTTCTACATCCTGATCCTCACCCAGACTTTCTCCTTGATCGGCAGCGAGATGACCTCGTTCGCCGTCAGCATCTGGGTCTTTCGCGAGTCGGGGAACGTCACCCCGCTCACGCTGGCAGCGTTCTTCGCCGCCGTATCACGTATCATCGCGCCCAGTTTCGCTGGCGTGCTGGCCGACCGCTGGGACCGCCGCCATGTGATGGTCCTGGCCGACGCGGGCCAGGCAGTCGGCACGTTGCTGCTGATGGTCAGCTTTCTCTCTGGTACGTTCGAGCTGGGGCACCTCTACGCGGTATCGGCGCTGCAAGCGGCGTTCGCCATGTTCCAGGGGCCGGCGTTCTCAGCCTCGGTGACGATGTTGGTGCCGGATGAGCAACGCGACCGGGCCAATGCCATCCAGCAGATGCGCGGCGCGGCGGCGGGGCTGATCGGCCCGACGCTGGCCGGCGCCCTGTTTGCCCTGATCGGCGCGCCCGGCGTGATGGCCGTTGACCTGTTCACTTTTGGGGTGGCGATCGTCGTGGTGGGGCTGGTGCGCATCCCGCGCCCTGCGCAGAGCGCCGAAGGGCGGGCCATGCAGGGGGCACTGTGGCGCGAGACGCTGGTGGGTTTCCGCTACCTGTGGGCGCGGCGTCCATTGTTCATCATGATCTGCACGGCGACAATGGTCAATTTCTTCTTCGACGCAGTAGGCGTGCTGATCACGCCCTACGTGCTGAGCATCACCGGCAGCGAAACTTCGCTGGGTCTGCTGCTCAGCCTGTTCAGCGCCGGTGCGCTGGTCGGAGGCCTGATCATGAGCGCCTGGGGCGGGACGCGCCCGCGCGTCCGGACCATCTTCCCTGGCATTGTCATCACCGGCCTACTGTTCAGCGCGTTGGGTGTCGCCCGTTCCCCTCTGACTCTGGGGGCAATCGCCTTCTCCATGATGGTGCCGCTGCCCATGGTCAATGCGGCCTTCGCCGCCATCCTACAGTTCAAGGTGCCGCCAGACCTGCAGGGGCGCGTGTTCGCGGCGGTTTCGCAGCTTGCCATGCTCTTTTCGCCGATAGCTTTCCTGCTCTCTGGCCCGCTGGCTGACCGCGTCTTCGAGCCGGCGGTGGGCGGCGAGGCGTGGATGTGGTTCGCCCCAGTGGTGGGCAGCCAGGCCGGGTCGGGCATCGGCTTGATGACTGTGTTCAGCGGCGCGCTGGTGGTGATCGTCAGCGTCGCTTTCTACCTGCTGCCAAGCGTGCGCCACATGGAAGCCACCCTACCCGACTACACGGCGAGCACAGCCGGCCCCGCGCCACAAGGCCTTGCTCCCGACGAAGCACCAGCGCGCATGACCGCCGTTGTCTGACGACGTTGCCCTGGGCGCGGGCGACGGCCTACGCCGCGCGTGGGGTCGCCCCCTGGTGCAGGAACACGGCCAGCGCCCCGCCCAGGAAGAGCAGCGCCGCCACAAACGCGGCCTCGTAGCTGATCAGCTCGACCAGCGCCCCGCCGATCAGCGGGGCCACGAGCAGGCCCACCGCCGACATCGAGTTGAACAACCCGGCGTACACGGGGCGTTGTTCGGGCGTCGCATAGAGGATCACCCAGTTGATGAAGCTGATACCCAGGCAGCCGAGCGCCACACCGCCCATCAGGAAAGCAGCGTAGAGTGGGGCTGGCCCAACCGCGCTGGCGATCAGTGCCAGCACCGGCTGGGCGATGGCGAAGACCAGCGCACCTTCCATGAACTGCAGCGAGCGCCCTTCGCCAAAGCGCGAGAAGGCGAGCGCGCCGAGGACGCTGCCCAACGTCTGCATCAGCAGCAGGCGGCTGACGGCCACATCGCTGGAAAGTCCAAGCTGCTCGGTGGCGAAGCCGATGTAGAACGGCGCGGCCAGTGTCGCCAGCGCTACCAGCACGCGGGCGATGACCACCGCGCGGAACGGTGCGTCCCGGCGCAGCACGCGCGCCAGGCCCGGCAGGTACTCGCCCAGCGGTGGGACAGTCTCCACCGGCTTGCCGCCGGGCAGCTCGCGGATGGGCATGACAACCGGCACCGTGATCACGAACAGCACGCCGGAGACAGCGAACAGCAGCGCGTAGTTATTCGGGAAGTCCGGCCCGCTATCGCTGAGGATGTAACCGGCCAGGGGGGCCAGGCCCAGAATAGTGACGCCGACCGCCGTGTTGCCCAGGCCGAACAGCCGCGCGCGCCGCCGGTCATCCAGGCTGCTGCCAATCAAGTCCATCCAGGGCACGCCGACCAGTCCATCGCCCAGCGCCGCCAGCGCATAGAAGACCAGGAACGCCGCCAGGATCAGCTCCGGTCGCTCCGGGCCGAGCAGCACGATCACCCCGCTGAAGATGAGGATCATCGTGCGCACGGGGATATTCGGTCCCACGAACCACCATTTCTTGTGCTCGACGCGCACCAGCCGCCGCGCCACCAGAAGCTGCGGCAGCAGCCAGCCGATCTCGAACATCTGGCTGGAGATGGCGATCAGAATCTCCGCGTCGGTGAGCTTGCGCACGAAGTCAGGGATAACCGTCGTCGGGCCGATCAGGTTGAGCGCGATGGAGAAGATCGTGTAGTCGGTCAGCAGCAGGACGAAGTTGTGCCGGTAGACGCGCTCGCGCTGCTCCGCTGTAGGGGCAGGGCGTCCGGCAACAGGCGAGGTGGAGTCAGCCATCAGCGCCTCATCGGGTGAACAGGGTGTGGCAGCCATCCGGCTATTCTACGCGAGGCAAAGGGCAGTGTCCAGCACGAGCCGGGCCGGGTGCGTGCAGAACCTGCCAGGCGGGGCGTATCGCCACCCGTCGCTACGCAAGCCCCACGATTCGGGGACGCCTCCTTTTTCAGGCGGAATTCACACCCGCCGCTTGGAGCGGCCTTCGCCCGCGCATACAATCTAATAGAGATGAGCTGTGAGTCTGGAGTCAGGAGTCCGAGGTGTGTCGCGCTCCCGACTCCTGACTCCAGACTCACAACTCCCGACTCACAACCAGCAACCCAACACCACTTATGATCGAGACCTTCGAACTATCCAAGAACTTCAAAGACTTCCGCGCCGTTGACCGGGTCACGTTCACGGTCGCGCCGGGGGAGATCTTCGCCATGCTGGGGCCGAACGGCGCGGGCAAGACCACGACCGTGCGAATGCTCACCTCGATCCTCAAGCCGACGGCGGGCTGGGCGCGCGTGGCCGGCTATGACGTGGTCGCCCAGCCGACGGCGGTGCGCGCGTCGGTGGGCGTGCTCACCGAGCAGCACGGCCTCTACGAGCGCATGAAGGGCGAAGAATACCTCGATTTCTTCGCGCGCATCTACGACCTGCCCCCCGAAGTCCGGCGGCGGCGTCCACGCCAGCTCATGGAGCACTTCGGGCTGGGCGACGCGCTCGACAAGCGGCTGGGCGAATACTCGAAGGGCATGAAGCAGAAGCTGGCCCTGGTGCGGGCCATGCTGCACGATCCGCCCGTGCTGCTGCTCGACGAGCCGACCTCGGCGATGGACCCGCAGAGCGCCAAGCTGGTGCGCGAGGCGATCAAAGAACTGCGCCGCGAGGAGCGCACCATCGCCATCACCACTCACAACCTGATCGAGGCCGAAGACCTGGCCGACCATATCGCCGTCATCCGCCAGGGGCGCATTATCGCGCATGGCACTTTCGCCGAACTGTCGGGGCGCTTCGTCGGCGCGCCGCTGATGGAGCTGCGCCTGACACAACACCTCAACGGGGCGATTGACGCCCTGCGCGAGATGGTCGCCATCGTCGAGACGGGCGACTGCTGGCTGCGCTACCGCGCGCCCGACCCGGCGCTGACCAACCCCCAGGTGATCCGCCGGCTGACCGGAGCGGGGCTGGACATCGTCACACTGAGCGAGGTCTCGCGCACGCTCGAAGACGTGTACTTGCAGATCGTCGCCGAGGACGAAGGGATGGCTTCACATGATCGGTCTGAGTGAGCGCATCGGGCAGGACAGAGTCCCGCTCGCCGAGCCGAGCGGCCAGTGGGGCCGGGCGGCTGTCGCCCGCACGCTGCGCAACGCCCTGATCGTCACCCGCCGCGAGGTGCGCGACAGCCTGCGCGACTGGCGGATCATGGCGCCCATCTTCCTGCTGACGCTCATCTTTCCGCTGCTGGCCAACGAGATGACCCGCGTCTTCACCGGCTTCTTCGAAGACAACGGCGCGGAAGACCTGTTGCCGTCGCTGCTGCCGCTCATGCCGATGATCGTCGGCTTCTTCCCCGTGTCCATCTCGCTGGTCATTGCCCTGGAGACGTTCGTCGGCGAAAAGGAGCGACGCAGCCTGGAACCGCTGCTCTCTACCCCGCTGACCAACACCGAGCTTTATCTGGGCAAGTCGTTCGCGGCCATGCTGCCGCCGCTGCTGGCCAGCTACAGCGGCATGGCTATCTACATGGGCGCGCTGATCCTGGGCGAGCAGCAGTGGCGTCCGGCCCCGCTGCTCGTCGTGCAGATCGTGCTGCTGACCACGTCCCAGGCGCTGATGATGGTCACCGGGGCGGTCGTCGTCTCCAGCCAGACCACCTCGACGCGTGCCGCCAACCTGCTGGCCAGTTTCATCATCATCCCCATGTCCCTGCTAGTCATGCTCGAAGCGACGATCATGGTGCAGCCGCACCGCCGCTCTTTGCTGTGGGTGATCATGGTCGGCGTGCTGGTCGCGGTGATCCTGCTGGTGCGCATGGGCGCGCGCCTCTTCAATCGCGAAGAACTTCTGGGACGCGCGCTGGATCAGTTCAACCTGCGCTGGATCGGGCGCACGTTCTGGCGGGGCGTGCGCGGCCCGGCGGAGGAAGCCTTCTCGCTGCGGCGCTGGTACCGGCTGAGCGTGTTCCCCGCCGCGCGGGGCCTGCGCGGGGGCGCCGCCGTCGTGCTGATCTGCGTGATCGGCGCGTTCGCTGGCGGGTGGATCGCGGCGGGGCAGTGGCGACTCCCGCTCGACCAGTTCGCCGCCAACGACGAGACGCTGCTGGATAACCTGCGCTCGTGGTTCGACCTGGGCCAGGACAACCCACACCTGATCGTCATGGCGCTGGTGCAGAATGCCCGCGTGCTGCTGGCGGCGACGCTGCTGGGTGTGTTCACCTTCGGGGTGATGGGGCTGGTGCTGGTCGCCGTGCCGTTCGGCATCCTGGGCTTCATCCTGGCCCAGGTGACAATGGCCGGCCTCAGCCCCTTGCCGTTCCTGCTGGCCGTGATTCCGCACGGCACGCTGGAAGTCCCGGCGATTGTGCTGGCTGGGGCGGCGGCGCTGCGCCTGGGCAGTGTGGTCACGCGCCCGCCCGCCGACATGACCGCCAGCGAAGCGTGGCTGGCGGCGGCGGCAGACGTGGTGAAGGTCGGTGTGGGGCTGGTGCTGCCGCTGCTGCTGTTGGCAGCGCTGCTGGAAGTGACGCTCACGCCGCGTGTCGTCGAATTTGTGTTAACGCTGTGATCCATGCTATACAGGGGGGCGTCTTGCCATACGCCCCTGCGCCGGGTTCTCGCCGACGGCTGATGGCTATTTCACAGGACACGCGATGGCCCGTCTGATCATCCTCGGCTCGGCGGCGGCGGTCTCGGACGCCGAGCATGATAACACGCATTTTGTACTGCAAGGCGATCATGACCGGGCCGTGCTGGTGGACTGCGGCTCGAACCCGCTGAGCAAGCTGGCTCAGCACGGCGTCGGCCCCGCTGATCTAACCGATCTGATCCTCACCCACTTCCACCCCGATCATGTCTACGGTGTGCCGATCCTGCTGATGCAGTTATGGCTGGTGGGGCGGCGCAGGCCGCTGGACGTGTACGGGTTGCACCACTGTATGCAGCGTTTCGAGCACATGCTCGACGCCTTCATGGTCAACACCTGGCCCGATTTCTTTGAGGTGCGCGTCCACCGCCTGGCCGAGCAGCCCGACGTGTCCCTCCTGGACAGCGACGATTTCCGCATTCGCGCCTGGCCGACCAGGCACTTCATCCCGACGATCGGGCTGCGCGTCGAGGTCAAGTCCTCCGGCCAGGTCTTCAGCTATTCAGGCGACACCGAGCCGATTCCCCACATCATCACCCTGGCCCGCGACGCCGATCTGCTGCTGCACGAAGCTGCCGGCGAAGGCTTCGGCCATTCCAGCGCGGCCCAGGCGGGCGAAGTGGCGACGCTGGCTGGCGCGCGGCGGCTGGCGCTGGTTCACTATCCGGTGGGCAACGCCGATACCGAGGCGCTGGTCGCCGAGGCGCGCACGACCTTCGCCGGCCCGGTGACGCTGGCCAAAGACCACGACGTGTACGCGATTTGAGGCACGGAACGCCCCTCACCCTGGTCCCCTTCCCTGGCTCTGCCGGAAAAAAAAGTGCCATATCCGGCGGTCAAAGTCCCCCTCAGCTCAGTTGGAGAGGGGGATTTAGGGGGTGAGGTATGTCCAGAATCGCGCCGCTGACATCGCACGCATAGGCGAAGTGCGCCTGGCAGCGCTGCGGCACATCCGCGCGCGCCTCAAAGCCGAACCGGCGCAGGGCGCGCAGCAGGTGGCACAGCGGCAGCCCGACCACGTTGGCGAAGCAGCCGCTCGTCAGTGTGGCAGGGCGGAAGCCCGCGTGCTGGATGGCGTAGCCGCCCGCTTTGTCGAAGGGGTCGCCGCTGGCGATGTAGGCGGCGATCTCGGCGTCGCTGTAGGTGCGCATGGGCACGTCGGTCACGGCGATGTCGGTGATCGCCCGCCCCGTTGCCACTTCGATCACCGTCAGCGCCGTGTAGACCTGGTGCGCCTGCCCGCGCAGTTGGCGCAGCATGGCCCACGCCTCATCCGCGTCGGCGGGCTTGCCCAGGATGGCCTCGCCATCGGCGACCGTGGTATCGGCGGCCAACACCAGCGCGTGCCCGGCGGCGGAAGCGAGCGCCGCGCGCGCTTTGTCCTGGCTGAGCCGGACGGTATAGGCGCGCGCCGTCTCGCCGGGGAGGGGCGTCTCGTCAATGTCGGCGCTGGTCGTGGCGAAGCTCAGCCCCATCAGGTGCAGCAGTTCGCGCCGGCGGGGCGACCCGGAAGCGAGCAGGAGGGTGGGGTGTGGCGTCACTGGGCCATCCTGAGGGTGTTGTGTGTCACGGCGCGCGCCGTCAGCGGTTCTGGAACATCAGCCCGAAGCCGCGCCGCGTGATGATGTAATCGTGCTCCGGGTCGGCCTCCAGCAGCCGCCGCCGCAGCCGGCTGACCAGCGCATCAATGGTCTGGTCGCTGACCTCGACGCCCGCGCCCCACACTGCGCTCACCACCTCGTCGCGGGTGACGATGCGCCCAGGGTTGGCGGCCAGCAGCGCCAGCAGCGCGAACTGGTTGGGGCTGAGCGGCGGGTAGAGCAGCGTCTCGCCGACCATGACTCGCGCCGCTGCCTCGTCAATCTCCAGACCGGGCCGGGGCAGCTTGACAGGGGCGATCTGCGCGGTCGTGGCCGGGTCGTCGAACACCCAGGCGCAGACCTGCCCAAAGGTGACTTCGTCGCCCGCGCGCAGCCGGTACTGCTCGCCGGGGGCCAGCCGCCGCCCGTTGACGAACGTGCCGTTGGTGCTGCCGGGGTCTTCCAGGTAGATGTTCTGGTGATCGCTGGTGCAGCGGGCGTGCAGCCGCGAGATGGCCGTAGAGTCCAGCACGTAGTCGCAGTCGCGGGCGCGCCCGATCGTGAACGGGAAATGGGCCAGCTCGACGGTCTTGCCCGCGTTCGCGCCCTCTTTGATCAGGAATCGCTGGATGGATGGCATGGTCTTCCCTGCCTGCTCATGCTGATCGCGCTGTCCCCAGTATGGGACGAGCCGCCCACACTCGACATGACGCCCGCCCGATAGCTTCCCGACGCGCGCCCGGCGGTCCTGGCGTCAGGTGCACATTCCCCATTCCGTAGAGGTTGCCGTCCTTGTAGGGGCGGGTTTCGAAACCTGCCCCTACACACCCCAATTCGCCACAACTCCAGGGTGCGTCATGGCGTCAAGCACGGCGCTACGCTGAGTCTCCCTCGTCTTCGCCGAAATCGGTCTCCACGTCGCCGAAGGCCGTCTCCAGCCCGATGCGTTGCTCGAAGTCAACCAGCGCCGCCTGAAGCGCCTGCTGGCGCACACTGCTGGTCACGTCGCCGCGCGTGCGCTCCAACACGGCGCGCAGCGCGTCCACGCGGCGGCGCAGCCCGCCGGTGATCGCGTCGTGAAAGTCGAAGCCGATCAGCAGCCCGTAGATGGTGTCCATCGCCGCCAGCAGGCGCTCGGCGTCGTTGGAGTGCCCCCGGCGCAGGATGTCGAGAATCTGCCGGCGCAGCTCGCTGGCCGCCTCGCACAGCCCGTTGAGGTAAGTGGACGGCTCCACGCCGAGCGACTGCGGCGTGGGCAGGGCTTCATCGCGGGCCAGGGCGTAGATCGCATACGCTTCGACGTACTCTTTGAGCGCGTCCTGGGTATAGCCGCTGTGATACAGGTCGGCATAATCGGCCACCACCGCGCGGATGGCGTTGGCGGCGTCGCGGGCCGCATCCAGGCGGGCGCGAGCGGCGTCCCACTCGTGGCGATGCACGGCGCGGATGGCGTTGGCGCAGTGCTGGATCAGTCCGCGCGACTGGTTGATCGCCGCGTCGCGGGCGGCGTTCTTGGCCTCGAACTGGGCGCGGATGTCCTCGACGATGGCGTCCAGGATGTCCAGGTTATCCATTGGGGGAGTCCTTGTCCTCTGGCCCACTCTCACCCTCGCCCTCGTCCGGCGGGCGGATCGCGCCGAAAAGCTGATCGGCGAGCGTCTGGGGACGCGGCGGCACCTTGATCTCGCCGTGCTGCTCCTCGTAGCGCGCGATGTTGTCCTGCAGCGCGGTGAGCAGCATCTTGGCGTTGGTTGGCGTGAGCACCAGGCGCGCCTGCACGCGCGCTTTGGGCACGTTGGGCAGAATCTGGGCGAAGTCGAGGAAGACCTCCCAGGGCGAATGGGTGATGATGGCGAAGTTGGCATAGGTGGCGGCGAGGTCGGCGGGGATTTCCAGGTTGAGCCGTCGCGCGACGGGCTGCTGCGGTTCGGCCATGTCAGGCGCTCCTCCTTGTGGGGGGCATATCCCCAGGTGGGTTGGCGTTGCGCACAAGAAACAGCCGCGAGCACAACCTCGATCCGGCTGTTCTCATGCGTATTCTACACCGGCGCGGCGCGCAGCGGCATCAGCGGGGCACATTGCACCCTCCAGACAAGCCGGGTTTTGTAGGGACGGGTTTCGACACTCGCCCCTACAGTGCATCTCTGCACCCGAATCTGAAATGCACCTGGCGACCCGGTGCTAGAAGGGCAGATCGTCGGCTTCCGTCGGAGCTTCGCCGGCGGTTCCTTCCGCCTCGCCGCGCCGGCCCAGGAACTGTATATCCACTGCGGTGAGGTTCAGACTGGCGCGCGGCTGACCATCCTGGCCAATGTACGCATCGGCGGAGACGCGACCGGCGACCATGATCTGCATCCCTTTGCGCACGTACTGGTTGGCCGTCTCAGCCAGTTGGCGCCAGGCTGAGACGCGAAACCAGGTGGTCTCTTCGCGCTGCTCGTTGGAGTTTTTGTCCGTCCAGCGGCGGCTGACCGCCACGCTGAAGTCGCACACGGCCACGCCTGACTGCGTGTAGCGCATCTCCGGGTCGCGCCCCACGTTACCGATGATCACCGTATATTGATAGCCTGCCATGATGACCTCCTGGAAAGCCGCACTCTTGTGTTACTTGTAGCGAGAGATTGCACAGATTATAGCAGAAATAGAACACCTGTTCCAATTACAGATCGCCCCGCCGCCGCGCAAGTTGCTCGCCGAGCAGGCGCGCTACGACCTGAGCATCGGCCTGGCCGCGCATCTCGCGCATGACCAGGCCCATCAGGAACTTGAGCAGCTTCTCCTCGCCCGCCAGGTAGCGCGCCACCTCGCCAGGGTGCGCGTCCAGCACGCGGGCGACGGCCTCACCCAGCACGCCCGCGTCGCTGACCTGGGCCAGCCCGCGCGCCGCGACCAGCGCCGCCGGGTCGCCGCCCTCCGCGTAGAGCGTCTCTACAAGCTGCTTGGCCACGCCGTGATTGATCGTCCCCTGCTGAACCAGCGTCACCAGCGCGGCCAGGGCCTCCGGCGTCAGCCTGATCGCGCCGATGTCCTGGCGGTCGCGGCCCTCGCTGTTCATCAGGCGGAAGACCTCGCCGGTCAGGTAGTTGGCGACCTGCTTGGGATCGCCACCCGCCGTCACCGCCGCCTCGAAGTACGCGGCGACGGCCTGCTCGGCGACAAGCACCGAAGCATCGTAACGGCTCAGCCCGAACTGCCCCATGAAGCGGTCGCGCTTGGCGTCGGGCAGCTCCGGCAGGCCGGCGCGCACTTCCTCCACCCACGCCAGGCTGATCTCCAGCACGGGCAAATCTGGCTCCGGGAAGTAGCGGTAATCGTCGGCGCTCTCTTTGACGCGCTGCACGACAGTCACCTGGCGCGCTTCGTCCCAGCCCATCGTCGCCTGCTGCACCTGGCCGCCGGATTCCCAGAGCGCGATCTGGCGCTCGATCTCGTAGGCGGAGGCGCGGGCCAGGCTGCGAATGCTGTTGAGGTTCTTGATCTCGGTGCGCGTGCGGAACTCAGTGGAGCCGACCGGGCGCACGCTGATGTTTGGTTCCATGCGTAGGACGCCCTTGCTCATGTCGCCGCTGTTGACGCCCAAATAGCGCAGGATGGCGACCAGCTTGCGCGCGTAGATTTCGGCTTCTTCGGCGCTGCGGATGTCCGCTTCGGACACGATCTCCAGCAGCGGCACGCCGGCGCGGTTGAGGTCTACCAGGCTGTGCCCGTCGGTGTGAGTGAGCTTGCCGGTGTCTTCTTCCAGATGAGTGCGCTTGATGCGCACGCGCCTGGTCGCGCCGTCGGGCAGGTCAATCTCCAGCCAGCCGTTGACCGCCAGCGGGTACTCGTACTGGCTGATCTGGTAGCCTTTGGGCAGGTCGGGGTAGAAGTAGCTCTTGCGCGCGAACTGGCTGAACGGCGGGATCGTGCAGTTGAGCGCCAGCCCCACACGCAGCCCCATCTCCACCGCCCGCTGGTTGACCACCGGCAGCACGCCGGGCATCCCCAGGCAGACCGGGCAGACGACCGTATTGGGTTCAGCGGACGTGCTGTCTACCACCGCGCAAGCGCAGAACATCTTGGAGGCGGTTTCTAGCTCGGCGTGGACTTCCAGGCCGATCACGGCTTCGTAGGCGGGCATGAGGTCTCTCGCTGATCGCGGCGCACAGGTTACAAGCGCCTAGAGGATAGCGCACAGTGGAGGACGCTGCCAGCTTCAGGGGGACGGCATCAGGGCAATCGCCTCAAAATCTGCCGCACGCCAGCCAGTTAACCTCACCCCCGCTCGGCGCTAG
>DYGW01000314.1 GCA_020724485.1 Thermoflexus sp.
AGTTTCCTCTAGCCGAAACGCCGTAAGCCAAGATTGTCATGTGCAAAGTCGAGCTAAGCGAACCGCATGTGAAAGGAGACACTATGCCGTCCGCACCCCTCAGCCGCAGCGCGCAGCGCGTCCAGGATGCCCTGACCGCGCTCGGCTTCAGCATGGGGCAGGTCGTCGAGCTGCCCGCCACGACGCGCACCGCCGCCGAAGCTGCCGCCGCCATCGGCTGCACCGTCGCCCAGATCGCCAAGTCGCTGGTCTTCAAGGGCGCGCAGTCGGGCGCGCCGGTGCTGGTCATCGCCAGCGGGGCCAACCACGTGGACACGCCCCTCGTTGCCGGGGCGCTCGGCGAGCCGCTGGCCAAAGCCGACGCCGATTTCGTGCGCGCCCAAACCGGCTTCGTCATCGGCGGGGTGCCGCCCGTCGGCCACGACCGCCCGCTGCGCACCTTCATTGACCAGGACCTGCGCCAGTTCGACGTGATCTGGGCGGCGGCGGGCACGCCCAACGCCGTCTTCCGCCTGACGCCCGTCGACCTGGAACGGATGACTGGCGGGGAGGTCATCCGCGTGACATGACGCACCGCTCCGCTCCGCCCCTGCTGTTCCTGTGGGGGCTGGCCCTGGGGTTGGCCCTGGCTGGCTCTGCCCGCGCCCAGGATGCCACGCCCATCCCGACGCCAACGCCGGTCAACGCGCCGGAGATCGCGCCAGCAGCGCCGGTCGCGCCGTCTACGTCGACGCCCATGCACCCGCCCGACGGGGCCATTGAGCGCCTGACGCTGATCCACGTCACGCCGCGCAGCGCCTACTACGCGCTCACCTATTGGAGCGACGGGCTGCGCGTGACCGGCTTCCTGGGCCGGCCCACGTCGCCCGGCCCGCACCCGGCGATCATCCACAACCGGGGCGGCTACGACGGCGTAGGCGCGCTGAGCGGTATCGAGATCGTGCCCTGGGTCGAGGCCGGGTACGTCGCCGTCGCCTCGCAGTACCGGGGCAACGCTGGCGGCGAGGGCCGCGAGGACTTCGGCGGCGCGGACGTGCGCGACGTGACCGCACTGATCCCGCTGCTGCGCGGCCTGCCCTTCGTGGACGGCGAGCGGATCGGCATGTTCGGCGGGTCGCGCGGGGGGATGATGACTTTCCTGGCGCTCAAGGCCCAGGCGCTGGCCAGAGATGACGCGATCAAGGCGGCGGTGACGGTCGGCGCGATCAGCGATCTGGCTCGCTGGGATCGCGAGCGCGGCGGGACGCTGGCCGCTGAGCTGTGGCGGCCCCTCGTCGGCGCGACGCCCGCCGAAGCGCCGCCCTTGTTCGCCGAACGCTCCGCCGTCACTTGGCCGGAACTGATCACCGTCCCCCTGCTGCTGCTGCACGGCGAGGCGGATCGCGAAGTCTCCCCGCAGCAGACGCGCCTGCTGGCCGAGGCCCTGCGCGAAGCCGGCGCGCCGGTCGAGGCGATCTTCTACCCCGGCGGCGACCACGCCCTGACCGCTCAGCACGGCGGCGTGCCGGACGCGCTGGCCTGGTTCGCGCAGTATCTCGGCGGTGACGAGGTGGATCGCTCGTTCGCCACGCACGAGCCGGACATCGCCGCCGTCTCGACGTGGTTTCTGGCGCGCGGGAAGTGAGCGCGGATTGAGACTCCCGAAGTCTGATGCACAAGACCTCCCCCGCCCGGGTCCACGAACAAGCTGTTAGGGCTGGGCACTTGGGCGCTGGGATTGCCCCCCATTCCCCACGCTGCGCGGAGGGAAGGGGAGCCGGCCCGCCGCTTTTCTCTCTTCCCCCCTCGTGGGGGAGGGGCCGGGGATGGGGGGGGACAAACACGTTCACGACTTGTTCGTGGACCCTGAGGCGCGCCGACCTTGACGGCCCGCCGCGCGGCATGGTACAATGCCCGCCGTGTTGCGCCCCCATCGTCTAGGGGACCAGGACGTGGCCCTTTCAAGGCCAAGACGGGAGTTCGAATCTCCCTGGGGGCACACAGCCAGCGGCGAATGGTCGCTGGTTTTTTGTTGGAGAAAGTGCGCGGGTAGTGTATCGAATTCAGTGGAAATAGCGTTGGTGCTGGCTGCCGTGTGACCCCCCATCCCCCAGCCCTTTCCCCCACGCTGCGCGGAGGGAAGGGGAGCAGACCCGCCGCTTTGCTCCCTTCCCCCCTCGTGGGGGAAGGGCCGGGGATGGGGGGGACATGTAGGGCGCGCGAGTCTGGACACAGGCCGCAAGAGTATGGTATGCTAATAGCACGCATGAGTGAGTTTACCGCGTAAATGCCTTCCAGGGCACTTGCGCTACGAGCGCGTACTCGGCACCTTCGGTGCTTGCGGATTCTCACTCATGCTCTTTTTTTTTCCGCGCCTGCGCTCATTTCTCTCACCGCTTGCCGCTCACAAAACGCTCCGGTTTTCGCCCCGTCCACTGGCTGTGCTATAGTTCGGGCCAGTGATCTGGCACGACCCGCACAGCAAAGGCATAGCGATAGCTCATGGCGAGCGACCTGAGCAGAAGTCCAGCCTATAATGAAATGCTCAGATAGGTGAGGGTGGGGCATAAATCCCCACCGTAAAAAGAGAGCCTATTCGGGTAAAGTTG
>DYGW01000046.1 GCA_020724485.1 Thermoflexus sp.
CATTGTAGGGTTCGCGTTGGACGGTGGTGTTGATGACGTCAGCGTTGCTGGCGATTTGCGCGTTGATGGTGAGCACTTCGTGGTGCATGTCGTCGATGCTCGCGCGCGTGCGGGGGCTGGCGGGGAGGTCTTCAGGCAGCGCGGCGGCCAGTTTGCGCAGGGCGGCGCGGGCGGCGGGGTTCTGGTAGGCTTCCAGGGTTGGCAGGTCGTCGCGGGCGGCGAGGGCGCGAACTTCGGCGGGCGTGATTGCGCCTACGCTGACGGCGCGCAGCCAGACGGTTTTCGCCTGGGCCAGGGCGGGCCAGAGAGAGTGGCCCAGTTGGTCAAGCTGGTTGAGCAGGCGCGTTCGGCTGCGGGTCATGCGGGCGTGGGCGTTGATGAGGGCGCGCAGCGTGGCTACCTCGTCATTAAGGGTGAGGTCGAGGGGGTAGGCTCCGTGCACGGGCCGGCCTTGGGCTATCCAGGTTGCGGCCAGGGCCAGGGCCTGGGCGTCGGTGCGGTCGGACTTGCCGCTTGAAATATGCACGGCGCGCACGTGCTTGGTGGTGGTCGTCGGTACCTGCCAGATGGTTACATTCCGATCGCGCAGGGCGACGAGTAGGGGCGTGAGGTAGTGCGTACCGGTCGGCTCGGCGGTGACGATGGCGCCGGCGGGCACGAGGGCGCGGAGGGTCTGGTGCCAGTCCGGTTTGGTGAGGCTGACGGTTGCGGTGCGCCATTGGTGGGGTGGCAGCGTGGGGTGCGATTGAGCGACAACGAGTACTGACTTGCCGATGTCTATGCCTACGTGTATCATGTTGTTGCTGCTCCGTTTCTGTTGGGGGGCGCTCTGCCTTATTGTCGCGCGCTGGGTGCGCCGTCAGTGATGGCAGTAGCGCCCCCTGCCGTCGGTGTTGCGCCTTATAGGGTACGCCCTCTTGGGCCATACTGGGGAGGATGGGCCATACTGGGGAGGCGCTTGGGGTGAGTATACACTGACAATACTGGGGGCAGCACAAGAGAATCTTGAGGAGGTGGGCCTTGCTGGAAATCGTCAACCTTGACCAGAAGCTAGGCAAAAAAGAGTGGAAAGCCCGGCGATCCGCCTACCAGCAGCGCCTCTATGACCTGGAAAAGGCCGCTTTCGATGCCGGCGTGCCCACCGTCATCCTCTTCGAGGGCTGGGACACGGCGGGCAAAGGCACCTGCGTCAGGACGCTGACTTCGCGGCTCGACCCGCGCGGCTTCACCGTCTGGCCGATCCGCGCCGCGCGAACCTACGAGCAGAAGCGCCCCTGGCTGTGGCGCTTCTGGAACAAGCTGCCGAACTACGGGCATATGGCTATCTTCGACCGCAGTTGGTACGGTCGGGTGACGGTCGAGCGGCTGGAATTGGGCCTACCCCAGCGCGAGTGGATGCGCGCCTACAACGATATTGTGGACTTCGAGCGCCTCATGGCCTTGGATGGCTACGTGATCGTCAAGTTCTTCCTGCACATCTCCAAAAAAGAGCAGGCCCGGCGCTTCCGCCAGATCGAAAAAGACCCACTGGAGAGTTGGCGACTGGAGATGGAAGACCGCGAGCGGCATCGCAACTACGAGACGTGGCTGCTCGTCTACGAGGAAATGCTGGAACGCACCGACACCAGCTTCGGCCCCTGGACCATCGTCGAGGCAACCGACCGCAGCTTCATGCTCGACAAAGTCTACCGCACGCTCATCCGGGCGCTGGAAGCGCGCCTGGGCGAGCTTGGCGCGGTGCCGCCCGTGATCAGCGTGGCCGAAGCGCAGGGAGACGAGACCTATGCTTGAGACGGTTGACCTCACCAAGAAGCTCGCGGCGGAGGAGTACAAGACCCGGCTGATCGCGCTGCAAGTGCGGCTGGGCGAGCTAGGCTACCAGGTGTATGTGCAAGGGCGGCCTCTGCTCATCGCCTTCGAAGGCTGGGACGCGGCGGGCAAAGGGGGCGCCATCCGCCGGCTGACCGAGCGCCTCGACCCGCGCGGCTATGTGGTACACGCCATCAGCGCGCCCAGGGGCGACGACGCCGAACACCCTTACCTGTGGCGTTTCTGGCGGCGGCTGCCAGAGGCGGGGCAAATCGCCATTTTCGACCGTACCTGGTACGGTCGCGTGCTCGTCGAGCGCATCGAAGGATTCTGCATAGAAGACGAGTGGCGCCGCGCCTACCGCGAGATCAACCAGTTCGAGCGCCAGCTTGTGGATTTCGGCACCATTCTTGTCAAGTTCTGGTTGCACATCAGCCAGGAGGAACAGCTCAGGCGCTTCGAGGAGCGGCGCGACACGCCCTACAAGTCATGGAAGCTGACCAATGAAGACTGGCGCAACCGCGACAAATGGGACCTGTACACAGAGGCGGTCGAGGACATGCTGCTCAAGACGAGTACGACTGTGGCCCCCTGGACGGTTGTGCCAGCCAACGACAAGCTCTACGCGCGCGTGCACGTCCTGCAAACCGTCGTTGACACCCTGGAGCGTGAGCTTGATCTGTCTTTCGAAGCCGAGGCAGCCGCCAGGCGCACCAACACGAAGAAGCGCCGCAAGAAATAGCGCGGCAGGTAGGCGAGGCAAAGCGCCCCACGTCAGTGACGCGGGACGCTGGCTGTCTGGGAGCGCGATTACAGGGACGCGCGGATCGTCTCGGCGAGCATCTGGGTCTGCGGGTCAGGGGACACATCCAACGACCGCTTAAGCCCGTCCTTCAGCCGGTCAAACACGCCCAGCGCCTCTGCCGGCTTGCCCATCTTGTGGTAAAGCTCCATGATGTGCCGCACGAGGTCTTCGCGCTGCGGGTTGGCAGCGGCGGCGCGCAGGAAAAAGCCCAGAGCGTTGTGCTGTTCGTGCTGCTTGGCATACAGCCGCGCCAGCACAGCAAGCGCCTCAGCGTAGCTGCTGGCTAGCTCGGCGCGGCGCTGCCCGATCCACATCTGCTCCAACATGCTCAGCAGAGGCCCGCGATAGAGATCAATCGCGTTGTGCAGCAGCAGAAGCGCCTCGTCATCGGTGGCAACAGCGGCATTCTGCACGGCCTCGGCGAACTTAACCACGTCGTAATGCAGCTCAAGCTCCGGCGAAATGCGGTAAAACCCCGACCAGTACACGGTCAGGTCGGTGCCCAAAATCTCGCTGATCTTGCGCTTGGTGACGTGGAAGACATTCGTCGCTTCGCGGGTGTTGAGGTTGGGCCAGAAGGTCTGGAAAATCTCGTCGCGCGTGGTCATGCCCCGATCCACAAAATAGAAGAACAGGGTGCGCGGCAGAACGCCATCCCAGTGGCTGATCAGTCGCCCGTTGATCAGCACGCGGCCCGGCCCAAGCGCCCGCACTTCCAGCACTTTTTTGTCCGAAAGGTGCACATAGTCCAGCATCATCTTGTCCGGGTTGACCGGGACGATGGCCGTGCGCTTGCGCAGTTCTGGCGCGCCGAGCAACGGCATGGGCAGCTCGCGCGTGCCGAGAATCAGCCGGCTGCCTTCACGAAGCTGGGGTACAAGAGCCTGGATGAAGGGCGTGGCTTCCTCTTGCCGGGCATAGTCGTAGGCGCTGACGATGACGGTGACGCCGCCCTGCTCCGCCATGACCCCGGCCAGCGCGGCGGCGGTATCGGCAGGGGAAGTGTGCGCCGGAAGCGTGACCCCTAGCTGCGTCGCAAACGCTTCTTGAAGCTGCGCGATCAGCTTGGTCAGTGGGAGATCAGGCTGGGCCAGATTGACGAACACAGCCTTCGCCGGCGGCTCGGCAAGCGGCTGTGCCAACAGGCGATTCTGGCCGTGGAAGTCAGGATGGAGGATCGCCAGCACTATGTGCCTGGGCAGGCTTCGCAGTTGTTCTTGCGCGTGCGTGAAGGTGTCTAGGTTTTTCATGGTCGTACTCTCCACCCAGAAGAAACAACTATTGTTTCCGGATAATTCTTCGCTGGTTATCCTGTTATAGCGCAACACTCACCGACTTTATTGGTTGTATTATACGCGAATAAGGGGAAAATCACAACCTGCAAGATCAGTATTCCATTACTTAGGTAGGGAACCCTCTAGGCAGGCAAGGCTGATGGTGGTCGCCGGTACCGTAAGACAATCACTGCGCGGAGGATGATGGAGTGGCCGATGCAAGCGGTTGTGCGGTGGTTGTGCGCGTGAGAGCGGGCCGGGTTTCGGGGAGCGTCGCGGTGAGGCTGGGTGTGGTCGTGAGGGTCAGCGTGGCGGTGGGAGTGAGGGTGGGCGTGGCAGTCCCGGTCGCAGTGGGCACCGGCGTCAGCGTCGGCGGGCGGGTCGGGGCCGGGTCGCCCGGCGCGCGAAACGTCGCGCAGGCCAGCATGGTGATCGCCAGGAGGAGGACGCACAGGCCGAGGACATGAACAGGAGACCGGCGGCGCGAATTCGTCTGCATGGGCGAGCCGCGCTCAGGCTGTGCGCCGGAAGGCTTCGACGACGTTGGGCAGGCGCTCGATCTTGGCCAGAATGCGGGCGAGCTGCTTGAGATCGTGAATTTCCATAGTCAACTCGAAGGTGGCAATATTCTGCCGTGTGCTGATATTCACGTTAGACATGTTGATCTTCTCGTCCGCGATCACCGCGCCGATGTCGCGCATGAGGCCCTCGCGGTCATAGGCGACGATGAGCACCGGCACGGGGAAGGCCTGGTCGCTCTCCGGCGGCCAGGTGACGGTGATCAGGCGCTCCGGCTCGTTGGTGTTGAGCACATTCTTGCAGTCGGCGCGGTGCACGGTGATGCCCTTGCCGCGCGTGATGAACCCGGTGATCTCGTCGCCGTAGGTCGGGTTGCAGCAGCGGGCCAGGGTGACAAGCAGCCCGCCCGTCTCGTCAATGCGCATCCCCTCAGCCTTGACCGGCTCGTCTTTGCGCACAAGGGTGACTTCGAGCGTCTCGTCCGGGGCAAGGGGGTGCTCCGCTTCGAGCAGGCGCAGGCTGATGTGCGCCCCTGTGACTTCGCCATAGCCGATGGCGGCCATCAGGTCTTCAGCCCGCGTATAGCCGAGATCGGCGGCGATTTCGTCGCGCGACATAGCGCTCTTGCCGATCTTGCGCAGCTCGCGGTCGAGCACCTCTTTGCCGGCTGAGATGGCCTTTTCGCGCTCACGGCGGCGGAACCACTGCTTGATCTTATTGCGCGCGCGGGCCGTGAGCACAAAGCCGAGATCGGTGTTCAGCCAGTCGAGGCTCGGCCCGCCGCGACTGGCAGTGGTGATCTCGACACGGTCGCCATTCTTGAGCTGGTAATCCAGCGCCACCAGGCGACCATTCACCTTCGCGCCGCGACAACGGTGACCGACTTCGGTGTGGACATAGTAAGCGAAGTCAACCGGCGTAGCCCCTTCGGGCAGGTCAATGATGTCACCTTTGGGCGTGAAGGCGTAGATGCGCTCCGGGCTGATCTGCTCCAACATGCCCTGCACAAACCCATTGGCGTCGGTATCGCCGGTTTCTTGCACGTCTTCCATCATGCGCCGGATGCGTTCCAGGCGGCGCTCGAACGAAAGCTCGCCGCTGCTGGTCGCGCGGCCTTCTTTGTAGCGCCAGTGGGCGGCAATGCCGTATTCGGCGTCTTCGTGCATTTCGGGGGTGCGAATCTGCACCTCCAGCGTCTTGCCGTCCTTGTCCAGCACCGCCGTGTGCAGGCTGCGGTAGGAGTTCTGTTTGGGGGACGAGATGTAGTCGTCGAACTCGCCAGGGATGGCGTGGAAGATGTTATGAATGATGCCCAGCGCCTGGTAGCACTGGGGGACGGTCTCAACGACAATGCGGATAGCGCGGATGTCGTAAATCTGGCTGAAGGGCAGATTCTTGCGCTCCATCTTGCGGTAGATGCTGTAGATGTGCTTGGGGCGGCCCTGAACCTCGGCCTTCAGCCCTTCACGGGCGAACTGCTCCTGGATGTAGGCGATGATGCGCTTCATGTACGCTTCGCGGTCGGAGCGGCGCTCGTCAATCTGCCCGGCGATCTCGCGGTACTTCTGCGGGTCGAGATAGCGGAAGGCGAGGTCTTCTAGCTCCCACTTGATCTGCCAGATGCCCAGGCGGTTGGCGATGGGCGCGAAGATTTCCAGCGTCTCTTTCGATTTCTGAATCTGCTTGTGCGGCGGCATATGACCGAGCGTGCGCATGTTATGCAGCCGGTCGGCCAGCTTGATCAGGATCACGCGGAAATCGGATCCCATCGCCAGGAACATCTTGCGCAGGAATTCCATCTCGCGGTCGCCGGCCTTGCCGCCGTGCATACCGTCAACGCCAGTGGGGAGCTGCTTCAGTTTGGTGACGCCGTCTACCAACTCAGCGATCTTGGGGCCGAATTCGCTGGCGATGTCCTCTAACGTGACTCCGGCATCTTCTACCACATCATGCAGCAAAGCAGCAGCGATCGTCGTTGCGTCGAGCTTCATGTCGGCCAGAATCTGCGCGACGGCGACGCAGTGCATGATATAGGGCTGCCCGGATTTGCGAACCTGGCCGCGATGCGCTTCTTCGGCGCGGTGAAAGGCGCGCTCAATCAGCGCCCGGTCGTTGCGCGAGAGATCGGGCAGCGCCGCGAAGATGCCCGCAATATCCACAGCCGTGACTTGCATGTGGTCGTCCTTCTTGACCCGGTTCTCTAGACAACTTGCCAGCCAGAGTATAGCCGCGCGATCCCGCTGCTGCAATGCACAGCGGAAATGGAAAATGAGACCCGGCAAGGGCCAGCGCCCTCACCGCCTGACTACTGTTGCATACACCCAATGGAAGGGAGAAAGCGCATGTCTCATGAAGAAACCAAATCGAACGCGCACAATCAGCGGCTTCTGGCTCTGGTGATTGGTTTTTGGTGAAGGCGGCTCCGCGTCGGGTACGCTCTACCAATGACCAGCAACCCCCCTCATTGTGCGAAGTCAATTTGGGGCATCCATCAGCTTTTGCGCTATATTTTACATGAAATGTGCGTGCAGTGGATCAATGTCTGCCCAAAGTGGAGGAATTCTGGCCGTGAGTACTGCGAAAACCGGCAAGGCTACGCTGTCTGCTGGGGTGTTGGCACCGGACTGGCTGCGCCTGGCTTCAATAGTCCTGTGTGTGCTGGGTATCCTTGTAGCGGGATACATGACCTGGGCCGAGCTGACCAACAACGAGACGGTATGCGTGGACGCCGGCAGCATTGATTGCGCCGCCGTGCAGGACAGCGCCTATGCCAAGACGCTTGGAATCCCGGTCGCGCTGCTGGGGCTGCTGGGTTATATCGCCATCCTGGGCGTGCTTGTGCTGGAAGATCAGGTCGCGCTGTTCGCCGCCTATGGGCGGACGCTGGTGGTGGGCTTCGCCCTGTTCGGGGTCATCTTCCAGACGTACCTCACCTACGTCGAGGCGGCGGTGCTGGAAAAGTGGTGCCAGTGGTGCGTGGCATCGTACATCATCATCACGGCCCTACTCATCATCGGGGCGCTACGGCTGCACAGTTTCTTCAAGCCACTGCGCTCCTGAGGGAGCAACAAGCGCGCAGCTAAACAAAACGGGCGGTGCCAGTGGCGCCGCCCGTCGTTTTCCTCAGGTAGTCGCTCAATCTTTCGCGTGCTGCTGGAGCGTGCGCATGAAGATGTCTTCACGCTCCTCGTGCCGGCGACTCCTCTTACCACGCCGCTTGTTCTTGCCCTGGCGGGAGGGCATACTGAACCCAGACCCTTCCAGCGCCTGGCGCAGCGCCAATTCCATCGCAGTAGGCAGTTCCTCTTCCGGCTCCTGCGCGGTGACAGCAACGGCAGGCTCTTCGAGGGCGCGAACGCTGAGATCGATCTGCTTCTTGCACCGGTTGACTTCGATGACCTTGACCTCGATCTCGTCGCCTGGGTTGACGACATCGGACGGGTTGCCCACATAGCCCGAAGCCAATTCCGAGACGTGGACCAGGCCCGGACGCTCAGCGCCGATGTCCACGAACGCCCCAAACTTCTCCACGCGCACGACGGTACCGCGATAGACGTTATTGACGGCAATCTCGCCCCAGGTGACGGCGGGTGGCTTGAGCATGGTCAGGCCGATGCGTCCCCGCTTGCGGTCAACTTCCTGCACCCAAACCTCGATCTCGTCGCCTTCCTTCAAGACATCGGACACATTCTTGACGTGATTCTCCGAGATTTGGGAGATGTGGAGCAGACCCAGGCGGCCAACGCCAACATCAACCAGAGCGCCGTACAGATCAATTTTCTTGACGACCCCTTTGAGATACATCTTCGGGGCGATCTCGTCAATGCTGGTGGGCGCGGGCGCGTCGCTAGTCATGGGTCGTGCTCCTTCGATTCGGTTTATCCGCCGGTGGGAACACCGGAAGTCCTCTGATTGGATCGGGCGGATTATACCGCTTCCTGTAGGGGGGGTCAACGGTCGGTTTGTGAATCGCGGGGGGCAGACGCGCGGCAAGCCAGGCGAGCGACGAGACGGCGGCGTAGTGAACGCGGGGCCGCCTCTGGCGACGGCCCCGCCCAGGGTTAGCTCTCGCCGGTCACGCGGGCCAGCTCGCTCTGGATGATCTGGTCGAAGACATCAAAGGGCTGCGCGCCGAGGGTGTAGACGACGCCGTTGATCACAAAGCCTGGAGTGCCACGCAGGCCGTAGGCCTGGGCCACCTGGTAATCGAGCAGGACCTCGTCGAAGTAACGCTGGCTGCTGAGGCACTCGCTGAAGCTGCGCGTCTCCAACCCCAATTCTTGCGCGTAGTTGACCAGCGTTTCTTCTGACAGCGCCGCCTCCTCGCGCGCGTTGAGGCGGGTGAACAGGCGGTTGTGCATCTCCCAGAACTTACCCTGCTCCTCGGCGCACTCAGTCGCCAGGGCCGCGCGCAGCGAATCCTCGCCGAAGATTGGGAAGTCGCGGTAGACGAACTTCACTTCGTCCGGGTAGGTGGCGAGAATGAGTGGAAGCGTCTCGTCATACCAGCGCCCGCAGTAGCCGCACTGGAAATCGGAGAACTCGACGATGACCACCGGGGCGTCCGCCGGGCCGAGAAAAGCGTCGTCATCTTCGGCCACGCCGCGCGGGATGACGGTTGGAGTCGGCGGGATGGGCGTGTTGGTCGGACGCAGCAACGCCACCTGAGTGCCAACCGCCTCGTCAACCATCTGCTGCACCTGGGCGCTGCTGGCATCGGAGCCACCAGCAGCAGGCAGCGCCGCGATCTGGGTGCCGACTGCCTCCGCCACAATGCGCCGGACATCGTCCTCGTTCAGAGTGTCTGCGCCGCCCGGCGAAGAAGCGAGGGCCAGGGTGAGCACGATGGCAATGACCAGTACGAGGAATGCACCGCCAATTGCCAGCCCCCAGCGTGACGCTGTCTGCGCTGCCATGACATGAGTCGTTTCGCTCTGAGATACAGGGCGCGCAGGATCGGACGAAGCGTCGGGTATGTGGTCTGCCATGATGTCTTCCTTCTGCAACGCCACGATGTGGGTGAGCGGAATGTATTGGCCGATTATACGAAAACGCCGGGCCGCTTGGCAACCGAAGTCATGTAGAGAAATGCGTGCGGGGGCGTCAAGCAGCCCGGCGCATCGGTCGGCCCCCACCCTTGCGGAAAGGTCACAGCGGGTGTATTTCACGATGGGGGCGAAATTCTTGAACTGCAGAGACGCAGAGGACACAGAGAAGAGCTATGAAAATTCTTTGCTTTTCCCCGCGCTCTCTGCGCCTCTGCGGTGATGCTTTGCCCCAGAACTGAAATGCACCCGTCACAGCGAGGGCGGCGGGATGAGTTGCTCGCCGGACGGGTCGTGACGGCTGTGCCAGGCGGCAGCGCGCGCATCGTCGTTGGTGGCGTAGCAATAGCGGCACCCGAACAGGCACGTGTCGTAGATGCCGATGTCGCGGCTGGCCGCACAGCCGCAGCCCGGTCGGGTTGGGTGCGCTTCGGCTGTGAGCGGGCGGTCGGGGAAAAGGTCGGCCAGCAGCCCGGCGTCAACGCATGACGCGGTCCGGACGGTCTCCCCAGCCAACTCCGGCTGGCAGCAGGCGAAGAGTGTGATCCCGCAGGTCGCGGCGATCTCAGCCAGCGCCTGGACGAGGGCAAGCCGCTCGTCGAGCGGAGAGTCGCGGAAGGCAACGCCCGCTGCGGCCAGCTTGCGGGCGGTCTTGGCGTAGTACGTGGCAAAACTGAAATAGCAGTGTTCGGTGTAGCCGGTCAGCGCGTGGGCCAGCGTCTCAAAGCGAGCGGTGTAGTACGCCGCGTCCAGAGTATCGGTGAACACGATGGGGTCGAAGCGCCACAGCACGCGACGCGGGCCAATCCGCCCGGCCAGCGCGCGAAACGCTTCCAGACTGACTCGCCAGTCGGGCACGCGCGGCTCCAAAGCGCGCGGTGCGCCGGTGATCGTGTAGTGGCAGACGTAGCGATAACCGGCGCTGTCCAGGGCGTCAACATGGGGCAGAAAGGGGCGATAGCTCTTCGACCAGAAGACGATGCTGTGTACGTCGTCTGGCAGCAGCGAAACCTGGTGAAGCTGCCCGTTGAACGGATTGGGATAGGTGACTGAGCCAGCGCGCAGACGAGCCATCAGCCAGGGCATGTAGAACGCCGGCACATCGGTGCGGCGGCTGGCCGAGATGATGAGGGGGCCTGTGGAAGGCGGCGAGGTCATGGCGGCGTCCTGGCTGTCGGAAGGCAAGTCATGAGAGAGGGGCTCGCGCTCTGAACTCAAGACTCCTCACTCAGCACTCCCCACCGAGTCCCGCCTCATGCCAGCAGGCGGGACTCGCTGAGCGCCGGCGGGCCTACGCCTCTTGCAGGGCAAGCTCCGGCACCTCCGCCACGGCGTCGTCGTCACTGGCGGTGCCGCCAAACTGGATCGCCCTGTGCGCATCGCGGATGAGCATTTCCAGCTCGTAGGCCAGGTCTGGATTCTCGCGCAGGTATTGCTTGGCGTTCTCGCGCCCCTGGCCGATCAAGCCATCATTATAGCGGAAGAACGCGCCGCGCTTGTCAATGATACCGGCCACCACCCCCAAGTCGAGGATGTCGCTCTCCTTGCTGAAGCCCTCGTCGTACATCAGGTCAATCTCGCACTGGCGGAACGGCGGCGCGACCTTGTTCTTGGTGATCTTCACGCGCGTGCGGTTGCCGATGACCTCGTCCTTGAGCTTGATCGCCTGGATGCGACGGATGTCAATGCGCACGCTGGCATAGAAGCGCAGCGCGCGACCGCCGGTGGTCGTCTCCGGGTTGCCGAACATGACGCCGATTTTCTCGCGCAGTTGGTTGGTGAACAGCACGGCGGTATTCGATTGCTTGATCGCCCCAGACAGCTTGCGCAACGCCTGGCTCATCAGCCGGGCTTGCAGGCCAACGTGACTGTCGCCCATCTCGCCTTCTAGCTCAGCGCGCGGAACCAGGGCGGCAACGCTATCCACCACCACCACATCGAGCGCCCCGCTGCGCACCAGCGCCTCGGTGATCTCCAGCGCCTGCTCGCCGGTGTCCGGCTGGGAGATGTAGAGGTTGTCCGTGTCCACGCCCAGCCGCGTGGCGTACACCGGGTCCAGGGCGTGCTCCATATCCACAAAGGCGCACACGCCGCCCAATCGCTGCGCCTCGGCGACGACGTGCAGGCACAGGGTCGTCTTGCCGGAGCTTTCCGGGCCGTAGATTTCGGTGACCCGCCCACGCGGGATGCCACCCACGCCCAGGGCGAGGTCAATAGCCAGCGACCCCGTCGGGATCACGTCAACCTGAAGGTGCGCCGCATCGCCGAGCCGGACGATGGCTCCGTCACCAAAGCGCTTGGTCAGGTCGGAGAGGGCATTATCAAGGGCTTTGAGGCGGGAAGCGTCGGTCATGTTCGCTGCTCCTGGTCGGGTACAAGGAACTCGCCCAAATGTTCGTATGATGTCCTGATTGTAGCACTGATGTTCTATTTCGTCAAGAAAAAGGCCAAAAGGCCAAAAGGAGGGAACGCTTCCAACTGGGAGGAAACAACCGTTGATGCTCCAGGGCGCTGAGCAACAGGACTTCCGAAGTCCGCGCAGGCTTCGCAGGTCTGACGAATCTCCCTGCGCGCCGGATTTCCACCGAAAAAAGGCACCCTACCGCAGGGAGTCGTCCCCCTCGGCCACTGCCAACCGACCTAGGACAGTCGTCCGACCACGATTCCCCCGTACAACGCCGCCAAGCCAACGCCGGTCTGCACCAACATATTGCCGGTCGCCAGCAACCACTGAGCCTCGCGCACCATCGCGCCCGTGTCGAAAACAAACGTCGAGAACGTGGTGAACGCGCCCATAAACCCGCCGAGCAGTACCATCCGCGTCTGCTCCTCCAGCAGCAGGCGATCCTCGGCCAGCGCCCACACCAGTCCGAACAGGAAGCAGCCCAGGATGTTCACAACCAGCGTCCCCAGGGGCAGGTCTCCGCCGGACACACGCTGAATCAGTCCGCTCAAGCCATAACGTGCCAGAGTCCCCACAGCGCCAGCCAGCGCGATCAGCACCATTTTCTGCAGCATACCCCGTCTCTGTCTGTGCCATCCACGAAAACACCCGCCTCGCGGCGGGCGCAGTCTCAGTGCCAGACACAAAGACTCCCACCGCAGCCAAGCAGTAGGAGTCATCAGCCATCAGGCGGTTGTGGCGAACTCCATCGCCATCTAGAGGTCATGATACCCGTAGACCAGAGCCTCTGTCAAGGAGTTTCTTCGCCGTCGTCCCCAGCAGTCGTTGTCTCGACCTGGCCGGCGTCGTTCATCGCCGGCGCGATGCGCGGCTCGAAGCGCACCACCCCACTGACCGCCTCGTTCACGCGCGTCATCGAGATGATGTAGTCGCCTTTGGTGCTGCGCCCGCCCTGCGGAGCCAGGCCGACGCGCATGTACTTGGCCTTGCCCCTGTTCGTCACCACGACGATGTTATCGTCCGGGCGGCCTACCGTCGCCGCGGCCAGGCCCTGCGCGTCTTTGGGCAGCTTGATCGTGACCACCCCCTGACCGCCGCGCCCCTGCGTGGGATACTCCGTCACTGCCGTGCTCTTGGCGACGCCGGTATCCGTGCACACCCACACTCTGGCGCGCTCGTCGGCGATACCCGCGCCCACCACACGGTCGCGCGGCCCGGACAGCTTCACCGCGCGCATCCCGCCCGCGCCGAGTCCCGTCGGGCGCACCTGTTCGACCTCGAAGCGAATGGCCTGCCCCAGCGCAGTGACCAGCACAAGCTGATCGTCGTCGGCCACATAGCCGACCCAGATCAGGCGGTCGTCCTTCTCGATGTCCATGAACTTGAAGGGCTTGGCAACCAGGCCCGGCAGGTCGTCCAGGCGCAACCGCTTGACTTCGCCCAGCGCCGTGATCGCCGCCAGGCAGCCGGTCGCCAGCCCTGGCGACAGCGACAGGGCGCACGTGATCGTGTCCGTGCTGCTCAGCGCGCACAGCGTCCCGTAATGCGTGCCCTGCTCCGGGTTATCGGACTGCTGCAGCAGCTTGACCGGCGCGGTCGCGCAGTTGCCGTCCGCCGTGAACAGGTACAGCGTGTGCGTCGTGTTGCTGGCCAGCACCGCGCGCGGCGGGTCTTTGATCTCGGTCGTGACGCGCGGCGCGTTGTCGCCAAATGTCCGACTCAACAGGCCGCTCGCCGTGAGCGTGACCCAGGTATCCTCATTGGGGCCTAAGAAATCGCCCGCCTTCACGTCGCCCACTGCGCCGCTGTAGATCACCGTGCGACGGGGATCGGCGTACTTCTCGCGGATGGCCCCTAGCTCGCGGGCCACTTCCACGCGCATCATCTTGGGGCTGGCCAGCAACGCCTCCAGCATCTTGATTAGCTGGAGCTTCTCCTTGTACTCATCTTCCAGCTTGCGCCGCTCCAACGCCGCCAGCCGGCGCAGTTGCATCTGTAGAATGGCCGTCGCCTGCTCGTCGGACAACTTGAAGCGTTTGCGCAGATTGGTGTGCGCCGTCTCCACCGTGCGCGAGTGGCGGATCGTCTCGATCACTTCGTCCAGGTTATCGAGCGCGGTCAGCAGCCCTTCCAGAATGTGCGCTCGCGCCCGCGCCTGCGCCAGGTCGAATTCGCTGCGCCGCCGGACGACCTCTAGCCGGTGCTCCAGGTAGACGCGCAGCGCCTGTTTCAGGCTCAGGCGGCGCGGCTCACCATCCACCAGCGCGAGCATGATGATGCTAAACGTGCTTTCCAGCGGCGTGTACTTGAACAGAGTCGCCAGCACATCCAGCGCGTCCGCCGTGCGCATCACGTCAATAACGATGCGCAGACCGTTGCGGTCGCTCTCGTCGCGCAGGTCGGCGATGCCCTCGATCTTGCCGTCGCGCGCCAGCTCGGCGATGCGCTCGATCAGGCTGGTCTTGTTGGTCTGGTAAGGAATCTCGCTGATGATGATGCGGCTGCGCCCGCGCCCTAGCTCCTCGATGTGCACTTTGGCGCGCACCTTGATCTTGCCGCGCCCGGTGGCATACGCCGCGCGAAGCTGGTCTTCTTCTGAGCCGTTGTCGAACGTGTACACCACGCCACCGGTCGGAAAATCTGGCCCCTTAATGAACTGCATCAGTTCCGGCACGCCGATGTCGTCCAGGGCATCCCAATGCTCCAGCATGAAAACCAGCGCGTCGCCCACCTCGCCGAGGTTGTGCGGGGGGATGCTCGTGGACATGCCGACGGCAATCCCCGAAGCGCCGTTCACCAGCAGATTGGGGAAGTTGGCGGGCAGCACCACCGGCTCGCGCAGCGATCCGTCGAAGTTGTCCTCCCACCCGACCGTGTCCTTCTCAATGTCGAGCAGCAGTTCATCGCCAAGAGCCGCCATGCGCGCCTCGGTATAACGCATCGCCGCCGGCGCGTCGCCGTCAATGCTGCCGAAGTTGCCCTGCCCGTCCACCAACTCGTAACGCATGGAGAAGTCCTGGGCCATGCGTGTCATCGCCTCATAGACGGCCATATCGCCATGCGGGTGATACTTGCCCAGCACCTCGCCGACGATGCGCGCGCTTTTCTTGTACGGCGTCCCCGGGCGCATCCCCATGTCGTACATCGCGTACAGAATGCGCCGGTGCACCGGCTTGAGGCCGTCGCGGGCGTCTGGCAGCGCGCGAGCCACGATCACGCTCATCGCGTAATCCAGATACGACTCTTGCAGTTCCTGGTTGATGTCCCGCTGCCGTATCATGCCGATGTCCATAGCCGGTGTACCTCAACCTTGTGATGATGCCATGCCCTCACGCAAACGCCGTGTAGTGTAAGGAATAGACGCGGGTCTGTCAACGCTCACCCGGCGGGCAATCGGGCAGGCAGGCGCGCAATAGCACATCCGTTCGCTCTCATTATAGCGTACTCTCGCTCCGCGTACCACCCCTCACCGGATTCTAATCGCCGCCGCGCTCGCCTTGTGCTAGACTTCTGGCATGATCACCCGAACCGGAGCGCGGATTGTCCTGGGGCTGCTGGCCGCTGCACTGGCGCTCGCCGCCTGCGGCGAGACCACTGAGCCTGTCCCCGTTTACGTCACCCCAACGCCTGCTGAGCCAACCAGCACGGTCACACTGCCGCCGACCGTTACGCCAACCGCCACGCCGCCACCAACCGTCGCTGCCCTGGCGAGCACCAGCACGCCGGCTCCCCCGCCAACTCAGCCCCCTGGCGTGAAGTTCGGGCCTATTGTGGAGACAGCGACGCCCGTGCCGCCCACTGCGACCAGTGCCCCCACAACAACGGCACCCGGCGGGCCGTTCGGCCCCATCGTCGGCCCAGAGCACACGCTCGTCCCCACCGAGACGCGGATTCCCCCCACCCAGCCGACGCTCCCCGTCCCCACATCGGTAGCTGTCTTGCCGCCGGGCGAGTCTCTGCGCCGCGATCTGCTCGGCGTCCAGATTCACCCGCACATTGACAGCCGCGAGTTCGACCAGGTCATGGCCTTCGCCCGCGCGCTCGGCGTGTCGTGGGTCAAGTACCAGTTCAACTGGTCGGCACTTGAGTCTGCTCCCGGCCAGTTCACCGAACTTTTCTACATGCTGCGCCTGTATGTGCAGCAGTCGCACGATCAGGGCTTCGAGGTGTTGATCAGCGTGGCCAAAGCGCCCGCCTGGTCACGCACACCAGACGCCGACGGCGTCCTGCGCGAGGCCGGCCCGTCCAACGACCCGCAGGCGCTCGCCAACTTCCTGAGCAACGCGCTAGAGGCCATTGGCCGCGACTCATCCGGCGCGCCCTTCGTCAGCGCCGTCGAAGTGTGGAACGAGCCGAATCTCCAGCGCGAATGGTACGGTCAGCCGCTTTCGGGCGAGAGCTACATGCGCTACTTCCGCCCGGCCTATACAGCCATTCGCCAGTTCTCGCCGGAGATCACCATCATCACCGCCGCGCCGGCCCCCACCGGCGACTCGCACTGGTCGGCCAACGACCGCACCTGGCTGCAACAGCTTTACGAGGCCGGCCTTGCCCAATACGGCACCGACATCGCAGTGGGCATCCACCCCTATGGCTGGGCCAACGCGCCGGACGACCGCTGCTGCCACAACCCCACGCGGGGCTGGGACGACCAGCCGCAGTTCTTCTTCCTGGATACGGTGGAGGAATACCGGCGCATCATGGCCACCAACGGGCACGGCGACGCGCGCCTGTGGGCGACGGAGCTTGGCTGGGCCACCTTCGACGGGATGCGCGATTCGAGTGGCGTGCGCCCGCCCGATCCCCCGGACACGCCCTACTTCAGTTTCATTGACCAGTGGCAGCAAGCCAGCTACACGCTGCGCGCTCTCTACCTTGGCCAGCAGCGCAACTACCTGGGGCCTATTTTCCTGTGGAATCTCAACTTCGCCACGATTCCGGGGGCCGTTGACCATTCCGACCCGCACACCGCCTACGGTATGCTCGACAACCGCTGGCAGCCGCGCCCTGTATTTGCCGTTGTCCAGCAGGCACCCAAACGCTGACAACAAAACAGGTGAGCGCGGCCTGCGCTCACCTGCTGGTCTGGTTCTGTGGCGGAAGAAGGCGCTATTCTTCTTCGTAGTCGTCTAGCTCGTCCTCGTCTTCGGCGACCATTTCCAGCGAGGAAATTTCTTCCTCGTCGTCCACGTCGTCGAATCCTTCCTCCTCTTCGTCGTCAATCAGGGCCTTGTCTTCTTCGTCCTCTCCGACCTCGATGCTGAGCTCTTCGAGCGCCTCCTCGTCCTCTGGCTCACCAAGCTCTGGCACGCGCTCGTCGTCCATCAGGTCTTCGTCGTCCTCGTCGTCATCATCGCCCTCGGTGTGCAGGACGAACTTGGCTTCCAGGTCGTCCTTGTTAACCACCATCTCGCGCTCCTGGTAGGTGTGGAAACCAGTGCCGGACGGGATCAGCTTGCCAATGATGACGTTCTCCTTCAGGCCGAACAGCCGGTCCACCTTGCCCTCGATGGCCGCGCCCGCCAGCACCTTGATCGTATGCTGGAAGCTTGCCGCCGACAGGAAGCTCTCCGTCGTCAGCGCCGCCTTGGTCACGCCCAACAACACCGGCACTGCCGACGCCGGCTCGCGGCCCTCCGCGATCAGTTGCTCGTTGAGCGCCAGCAAGTCGAGTTTGTCTATTAGCTCGCCAGGCAGCAGATCGCTGTCGCCGCTGCGCGTGATCTGCACCTTGCTCATCATCTTGCGGATCACGACTTCGAAGTGCTTGTCGGCGATGTTCACGCCCTGGTTGCGGTAGACCTTCTGCACCTCCGTCAGCAGGTAATGCTGAGCGGCTTCCTGTCCCTGAATGCGCAGGATACGGTGCGGGTTTTTCGACCCTTCGGTGAGTTGCTGCCCAGCCGTGACCTGCATCCCGTCGTACACATCTTCGAGCAGGCGCGCGTTCTGCGGAATCTCGTAGTCGCGGATGTCTTCGACCTCGTCGCGGACATAGATGCGCCCATCCTCGAAGTAGACTTCGCCTGGCAGGTCAGCCGCCAACACCATCTCGCCTTCAGGGTCTTCAGCCAGCGGCTGCCCGTCTTTGACGCGGTCGCCATCCTGCACGAGCAGCGTCCAGCCGTCAGGGACATCGTAGTCCCGGCTGACCAGCTCGCTGTTGATCACGCGGGCAATGCGCACGCCCTCTTTGCGCAGCAGGCGCAGCGTGCCGGCGATGTCTACCACGACTGCCTCGCCTTTCGGCTTCTTGCGCGCCTCGAAAAGCTCTTCCACGCGCGGCAGACCGCTGGTGATGTCGCCGCCGCCGCCTGTCGCCACGCCGCCGGTGTGGAACGTGCGCAGCGTAAGCTGGGTGCCCGGCTCGCCGATGGACTGCGCCGCGACGATGCCCACTGCCGAGCCGATCTCAACCAGTTCGCCGCGCCCCAGGTCGCGCCCATAGCACATGGCGCAGATGCCGTGCACCAGCGAGCAGGTCATTGGGCTGCGCACGTACACGTACTCGACGCCTTCCCGTTCCAGCGTGTCGGCGATGTCCTCGTCAATCATCTGGTTGCGGTCAACGATCACCTCGCCCGTCTCCGGGTGGATCACGGGCCGGGCGGCGACACGCCCCACGACCCGCTCGCTGAGCGACTGCCCGGCGACATCCACCTCCGGCAGCGGCACGCCGCGCGCATCCTGGTTGTTGGGATGCGCCGGATTCGGGATGCGAATCCCGGCCTTCGTCCCGCAGTCGGTGCGGTTGATGATCATGTCCTGCGCCACGTCCACCAGGCGGCGCGTCATGTACCCGGCGTCGGCGGTGCGCAGGGCAGTGTCGGCCAGACCCTTGCGCGCGCCGTGCGTGGAGATGAAGTATTCCAGCGCCGTCAGGCCCATGCGGAAGTGACTCTTGATCGGCAGGTCAATGATACGCCCCGACGGGTCGGCCATCAGGCCGCGCATCCCTGCCAACTGCGTGATCGGGCCGAAGCCACCTTTCGTCGAGCCGGAAAGCGCCATGACCGCAATCGGCCCGAACGGGTCCAGACCGTCGCTGATCACGTCTTTCAGGTCGGACTTGGCGCGGTTCCAACTGTCAATCGTGATCTGGTAACGCTCTTCCTCGGTGAGCAGGCCGCGTCGGAAGTCGCGCTGCGCCGTCTCGACCGTCTGCTGCGCCTCATCGAGGATGTTTTCGCGCTCAGGGGGCACGGTCAGATCTGAGACGGCAATCGTCGTGCCGGACACAGTGGCGTAGTGGAAGCCAATGTTCTTGATGGCGTCCACCACATCGGTCGTGCGGTCTGCGCCGTAGCGTTGGTAGACGCGCGCCACCAGCTTTTGCAGGCTCTTCTTAGAGAGCGTCTCCTGCACGAAGCGCATGTCGTCGGGCAGGATGCGGTTGAACAGCGCGCGACCCACTGTGGTAGCCTCTGGGCTGGGCTGCGGCGGGTGATCTGGATCGTCGTAGTAGTTGCCCAGCAGAATCGGTGTGTGCAAGTCCACCATGCCCAGGCCGTAGAGGTACTCGACTTCGTCCATATCTACGACCAGTTGGCGCTCGTGCAGGTTGGCCAGCACCAGCGGCAGGTCGGGCTCCTTGCGCAGGTACTGCTGGAACTCGTAGGTGTTGTGCACGGCAGCGTCGAACTCGCCGCCGAGCAGCCCCTCGACAAGCTGATCGAGCGCCTTGACCTTGCGCCCGTCTACTATGACATCTTTGAGCACGACCAGCTCATTGCCATAGTCCAACTCGCGGTGCTCGACCTGGCGCAGCCCCGCCGAGTTGTCCACTACAACCAGGCGATAGCCCCCGCGCCGCAACGCCTCCCAGGTCGCGAACTCGGCGGCGCGCTCTTGCAGGCACACGATCTCGGCGGTGGGATCCATCGTCAGGTAGTAGTTGCCCAGCACCATGTCCTTCGACGGCGCCACCACTGGCGAGCCGTCGGCGGGCTTGAGCAGGTTCTTGGTGCTCAGCATCAGCTCGCGCGCCTCTTGCACGGCCTTATCGCTCAGCGGCACGTGCACAGCCATCTGGTCGCCGTCGAAGTCGGCGTTGAACGCCGCGCAGACCAGCGGGTGAATCTGGATAGCCTTGCCCTCGACCAGCAGCGGCTCAAAAGCCTGGATGCCCAGCCGGTGCAGTGTCGGCGCGCGGTTGAGCAACACCGGGCGCTCCTTGATCACCTCTTCCAGCACTTCCCACACTTCGGGCCGCTCGCGCTCGATGATGCGCTTGGCCCCCTTGACGTTGCTGGCATACTTGTACTGCACCAGCCGACTGATCACGAATGGGCGGTACAGTTCCAGGGCCATGATCTTGGGCAAGCCGCACTGATGGAGCTTGAGCTTCGGCCCGATCACGATCACCGAGCGGCCCGAATAGTCCACGCGCTTGCCCAGCAGGTTGCGGCGGAAGCGGCCCTTCTTGCCTTTGAGCATATCGCTCAGCGACTTTAGCTCGCGCCGCCCGCGCCGGCTGAGCGCCTTGCCGCGCTGGCTGTTGTCAATCAGGCTGTCCACCGCCTCCTGGAGCATACGTTTCTCGTTGCGCACGATCACGTCTGGCGCGCCCAGCTCCAGCAGTCGCTTGAGGCGGTTGTTGCGGTTGATCACGCGCCGGTACAGGTCGTTGAGGTCGGACGTGGCGAAGCGCCCGCCGTCAAGCTGCACCATCGGGCGCAGGTCTGGCGGGATCACTGGCAGCACCGTCAGGATCATCCACTCCGGGCGGTTGTTACTCTTGATCAGGCTCTCCACGACGCGCAGGCGCTTGGTCGCCTTCTTGCGGCGCTGCTTGCTGCGCGTGGTGCGCACCTCGTGCCACAGCGTATCGCGCAGCTTCTCAAGGTTCATGTGCTTGAGAATCTCAAGGAACGCCTCAGCGCCCATGTTGGCCTTGAACACCTGGCCGTACTTCTGCTTTAGCTCGCGGTAGCGCGGCTCGCCCAGGAACTGGAGCGGTTCCAGCGAGAGCAGT
>DYGW01000047.1 GCA_020724485.1 Thermoflexus sp.
CCTTTCCCCCTCTCCGCTGCGGAGGGGGAAGTGAGGCGCGTCAGCGCCGAGTGGGGGTAATGTCACGTAGGGGCGTATTGCGATACGCCCCTGGGCATGGCAGAGCCGCCCCCCTCACGCCGGGCGGAGCCGCCCCCACAGCGCGCGCCGGTGACGGTAGGCCAGCAGCAGCGCCGCCAGGATCGCCGCGCCCAGGCTGAACGTCTGCGACACGTTCACCCCGCCGGAGAGCGTGACCTCGATGCGCAGGAACTCCAGCAGGAAGCGCACCGTCCCGTAGGAGATGGTGTAGAGCAGCACGAAGTCGCCCTTCTTCAGCCGGTCGCGCCAGCGCAGCCAGACGACCAGCAGCACGGCGACCGACGCCAGGTTCCACAACGACTCGTAGAGGAACAGCGGGTGGAAGTGCGTCTCCCCGGCGTACTCAGCGGGCGGGTTGCTGATGCGCAGGCCCCAGGGCAGGTCGGTCGGCTTGCCGTACAGCTCCTCGTTGACGAAGTTGCCCCAACGCCCGATGGCCTGGCCCAGCGGCACGGAGATCGCCGCCATGTCCAGCCAGCCGAGCAGGTCGAGCCGGTGCTTGCGCGCGTAGAGCGCGACGCCCAGCGCCCCGCCGAGTACCGCCCCGAAGATGGACAGCCCGCCGTTCCAGATGATGAACGGGCCGTCGTGCAGGTCGAAGGGGTGGGTGAGGTACCACTGCGCGGTGCGCCCGGCTTCGACCGACGATACCGAGGGGAACAGCACATGCCACAGCCGGGCGAAGATCACGGCCAGGGCCACCACCCAGATCAGCCCGTTCCACACGTGATCGGGGTCTTTGTCCTTTTCGCGGCGGGCCATCCAGGCAACGAGCCAAGCCGCCGCCAGGATGCCGCCCACAATGATCAGGCCGTACCAGTGGAAGGTCGGGTTGATCTCCAGGCCGAACAGGTTGAAGGGGCCGATCTCCAGCCCGCGCCGGTGAAAGGTCATGCTGCTGACTCCTGCTTGCGCCGCTGAATCTCTCGGTAGACGTGCCAGACGCGCTGCAACACGGTGAAGTTGGTGCCGATGGCCAGCACCCACAGCCCGGCGATCACGTAACCGGTTAGCAGCATGGCCAGGATGACGACCATGCGCTCCATGCGCGTGAACAGCCCAACTTTGCAGTCCACGTCAATGCCCTCGGCCCGCGCGCGGACGTAGCTGACCAACTGCGTGCCGATCAGGGCCAGCATCGCCAGCAGGACGGCGGGTTGCTTCCCCTGCGTGCTGTAATAATAGGCGATGCCCATGAATAGGAAGCCATCCGCGTAGCGATCCAGCGTGGAGTCCCACAGTGCGCCGAACTTGTCAGTGCGGCCCATCGCGCGGGCAACAGCACCGTCCACGGCGTCGAGCGGCGCGCCAGCGATGATGATGATTGCCGCCCAGAAGAACTCGCCCTGCGCGGCGACGTAGGCGGCGACAGCCACCACCACCAGCCCGACGAAGGTGATCATGTCCGGGTGAACGCCGCGCGCGTGCAGCCAGCGGCCCGCCGACGAAGTCAGGCCGCCGGTCAGGTAGCGCACGTAATCGGTCAGCGTGTTGAACTTGCGGGGAGATTGCTGCTTTGCCATGCGTTTATCCTGTGTGCTCAGCCGCGTGATGCGGCAACTTGGCCCTTGTCAAGCCGTAGCGGGTACGGTACACTACGTTGTGCCTCGGGGCGTAGCGCAGCCTGGCTAGCGCGCACCGTTCGGGTCGGTGAGGTCCCCGGTTCAAATCCGGGCGCCCCGACAGACTCCTGGCTTGCACAAGCCGGGAGTTTTTGTTTGCCTCGCCGCCCGCCAGCCCTACAGCCCATTGTCTTTGGCCGCTTCCCACAGCGCGTCCATCTCCTCGAACGACAGGTCATCCAGCGAGCGGTTCTGCGCGGCGGCCTGCTGCTCGATATAGGCGAAGCGGCGGTAGAAGCGGGCGTTGGTCGCCCGCAGCGCCGACTCCGGGTCAACGCCCAGCCAGCGCGCCCAGTTGACGACGGCGAAGAGCAGGTCGCCGGTCTCGGCTTCGCGCTCGGCGGCGGTCTGCGCCGCGCTCAACTCCTCGATTTCCTCGTGCACTTTGGCGATCACCGGGGCGATGGTGTCCCAGTCGAACTTGACGCGCGCGGCGCGATCCTGGTAGCTGTACGCCTGCGTCAGCGCCGGCAGCGCCCTGGCCACGCCGTCCAGCCGCGAGGCGGGCGCGCCGTTCTCCGCTTTCTCCACCTGCTTGAGCCGGTCCCAGTTGACCTTGACCTCCTGATCATCGTTCACGCCCACGCTGCCCCACACGTGCGGGTGGCGGCGGACGATCTTCTCGATGACGTGGGCGAGCACATCGGCCATGTGGAACTCGCCTGCGTCCACAGCCACCTGGCTGTGCAGGACGACTTGCAGCAGCAAGTCGCCCAATTCCTCGCGCAGCGCGTCCGCGTCGTCGGCGTCGAGCGCGTCGAGCACCTCGTAGGTCTCCTCAAGCAGGTAGGGGCGCAGCGAGCGGTGCGTCTGCTTGCGATCCCAGGGGCAGCCCTCCGGCGCGCGCAGGTGGGCGATGACATCCTGGAAGCGCTCGAAGCTGCTGGGGCGGGGCAGCGGCGGCACGCCCAACACCGTCCACCCAGCGGCCACGCCCAGCAACGCCGCCAACGGCACCGTCTCCACTGCCGCGCCCGCGCGCACCATCTGGAGGGAATGGTCGTCGGGGTACTGGTTGCCCAGGGCGCGGCGCAGCGCCGCCAGGTCGGGCACCCCATCGGCGACGATCAGCGCCGGGATGTCCGGATTGAGCGGCGGGTGATGCAGCGCGGCGAGCGCCTCGGCGCTGAAAACCTGCACCCCGTCCGCGCCGGTGAAATCCAGCGCCTCAAGCGCGGGCGCGGCGCGGAGCCACAGAGCATGGAGCGACATAACGAGTCCTTCCGGTTGATCGGTGAGGCGAGTCGTGAGTCATGAGTCTTGATTGCCTATTTACCTCTCCCCATTTCGCTTCGCTCAACTTCCCCTCTCCGCCAGCGGAGAGGGGGTCAGGGGGTGAGGTTGCGAGCGGAAGCAACGAACTGCAATCAGGGTAGTCTTGAGTCCGGAGTCATGGGCCAGCCTTACCAGTCCGTGACCTGCCCCTCCCACAGGACTCCAGACTCATGACTCCGAACTCATCACCCTGCCCTTCTGCCATCGAGCGCCCGAATAAAAACAGACAAAACCCCCGCATCTGCGCTCAGGGATTTTGCCTGCTCTATCATCGCCATCAGGGGCAAGCCCCGGCGCGAGACTAACGCTTGGTGTAGGTCGGGGCCTTGCGCGCGCGCTTGAGACCGGGCTTCTTGCGCTCCTTGATGCGCGGGTCGCGCGACAGGTGATCGCCCTCACGCAAAACAGCGCGCCATTCCGGCTCAACCTTGAGCAGCGCGCGGGCCAATCCCAGACGAATCGCGTCGCGCTGGCCGCTGATGCCGCCGCCGTTGACCTTGACCGTCACGTTATAGGCGCGTTCCTGGCCGACGGCGCGCAGCGGTTCCAGGGCAATCGCCAGATCGCCCTCGCGCGGCAGGAATTCCTCGCCGGGCCTGTCGTTGATGATGACCGAGCCGTTGCCGCCCGTCCAGATGCGCACGCGCGCCGTCGAAGTCTTGCGCCGCCCGATACCCTCATAATACTGTGTCGTCATGGTCACTGTGTCCTCTTATGCCTACAGCTCGTACACCTTGGGCTGCTGCGCCTGGTGCGGGTGCTTGTCTCCGGCGTAAACCTTCAGCTTCTTGATCACGGCGCGGCCCAGGCTGTTCTTGGGCAGCATACCGCGCACCGCCGTGCGGATGACGCGGTCCGGGTAGCGATTGAGCTGCTCGCGCAGCGTGCGCGACTTGATTCCGCCCGGATAGCCAGAGTGACGGTAATAGACCTTCTGGTCGAGCTTGTCGCCGGTGACCCGGATCTTGTCGGCGTTGATAATGATCACGAAGTCGCCCACGTCCAGGTGTGGCGCGTAGATTGGCTTGTGCTTGCCGCGCAGCAAAACCGCGACCTGGGTAGCAAGACGCCCTAACGTCTGGTCTTTGGCATCAATCACAAACCACTCGCGCTGGATATCATCCTGCTTGGGAGTGTAGGTTTTGATCTTCATCGTTCCACTTTGCTCCAGCGGGCGTCTCCCCGCCCATCTTCATAGGTCACTGCGATCAGGCACAGTCCCCGCGCCGGGGCTGCCTGGTTCGGCCATTCCCCCTCGGCGGCGTGCAGCGCCCGCTCAAACTCGTCGAGCGTCAGCGCCCCGTTCCCCACACGCACCAGCGCGCCCACGACCCGGCGCACCATGCGGTACAGGAAGGCGTTTGCTTCGATGCGATAGCGCATAAGCTGGAGGACGGGCGGCGCTGCTGCCAGCATCTCCAGTTCCGAGCGCAAGACCTGGCGGACGGTGCTCTCGCCCTGGGGCGGCTGCCCAAAGGCAGCGAAGTTGTGCGCCCCCACCAGCAAGTCTGCCGCGCGCTGCATCTTCTCGTTGTTAAGTGGCCGTCCGGCCTGCACCTGCCACGCCCAACGATCCAGCAAGGGCTGGCGCACCGGCGCGACGTAAAACGTGTACTCGTACACCCGGCTGCGCGCATCATAGCGCGGGTGAAAGCCTGCCGGCGCCTCGTCTAGCTCGTTGAGCGCCACGTCTTCTGGCAGGTTCGCGTTCAGCGCGCGCCACAAGTCGGCGGGGGCGTGTCGCCAAGCAACATCGAAAGCGACCACCTGGCCGGTTGCATGGACGCCGGTGTCCGTGCGCCCCGCTGCTTTCACCGTCACCCGCTGCCCGGTCACCCGCGCGATGGCCGCTTCGAGCGCGGCCTGCACGGTGGGCGTGTCCCCCGCCTGGCGCTGAAACCCGAAGTAGCGGGTCCCATCATAGGCGACCACCGCCCGGTAGCGCGTGGTCGCCGGCGGGGAGTCGGGACGGGCCATTGCGATCGCTAGGCTTCCTCGCGATCCACCAGCTCAAGCAGCACCATCGGCGCTGCATCCCCATGACGCGGCCCCAGCTTGTAGATGCGCGTGTAGCCGCCGGGGCGCTCAGCGTAGCGCGGGGCCAGCTCGTCGAACAGCTTGTGGACGTTGTCCTTGTCGCGCAGGCGGGCGAAGACCAAACGCCGGGCGTGCACGCCGCGCGCCGGGTCTTGGTGGGCAAGCCCGCGCTTGGCCAGGGTGATGATCTTCTCGGCTTCGGCGCGAATGGCCTCGGCTTTGGCATCCGTCGTCTTGATGCGCTCGTGGCGGAACAGGGCGTTGATCAGGTTGCGGCGCAGCGCGTTGCGGTGCCCTGTGCTGCGGCTGAGCTTCTTACCAGCTACCTTGTGTCTCATGTCGGCCAGATTCCTCGTCTGTAGTTAGCTGCCGTCGAAGATGTCGTGCTCTTCCGGCAGGTAGTTTTTCTCCTTGAGCCGCGTGATCAGCTCATCCAGCGACTTTTCGCCGAAGTTGCGGATGGCGAGCATGGCGTCCGGCCCACGGTCGAGCATTTCCAGCACCTCGCCCACGTTGGTGATGCCCGTGCGTTTGAGCGAGTTGAAGACGCGCACGCTCAGGTCGAGCGTCTCGATGGGCGTCTCATACGTTTCGGGCGGCAGGGCGTTGGGATCGGGCACCACTTCCTCTTCGACCGACGGCAGCAGCGATTCCTCGCTGACGCCGGCGATGATGATCAGGTGCTTCATCAGGATTTCCGCCGCCTGGCTCATGGCCTCTTCGGGGCGGATGGTGCCATCGGTCCAGATCTCAAGGATGAGCTTGTCGTAGTTGGTCTTTTGGCCGACACGCGCGCGCTCGACATCGTAGTTGACGCGGCGAATGGGGCTGAAGACAGCATCCACCGGTAGCTCGCCAATCGGCAGGCGTCCGCGATCTTCCGAGGGCGAGAAGCCCCGGCCCGTCTGGACCGTGAGCTCGACCTCAAGCTGCGTATCTTCGGCATCCGCCGTGAACAGATACAAGTCCGGGTTGATGATCTCGACTTCGGGCGGGCAGATGATGTCCGCCGCCGTAGCGGTCCCCTCGCCGCGCATTTCGAGGCGCAGCCGCGCCGACTCGGTGTCGAACAGCTTGAGGCGGAGCTGCTTAACCTGCAGGATGAACTGCGTCATATCCTCGCGGATGCCGGGAATTGCCGAGAACTCGTGGTGAACGCCCGAAACCCGGATTGATGTCACCGCAGCGCCGGGCAGGGAGGAGAGCAGCACGCGCCGCAGGGCGTTGCCCACCGTAATGCCATATCCCTGCTCCAGCGGGCTGATGATGAAGCGCCCGTACTTCTGCGAAGCGGCTTCCCCTTCGATCTTGGGCAGCACCATGTTGTTCGTAACCACGTCCCCTCCTCTAGATGGGACTTCTACTCGTTGTGGTCACCGACTCAGCGACTAGCGCGAGTAGTATTCCACAATGAGCTGTTCGTTCAGCGGGAGATCAATATCGCGACGCTCCGGCACCCGTAGGACAGTGCCCTTCATCGCCGCCGAGTCCACTTCCAACCATTCGGGCGCAGCCGGACGGTCGCTCATGTAGGACTTCAGCTCTTTGAAATAGGCGCGCTGGCGGCTGCCATCACGAACAGTGATCATGTCGCCAGGGACGACCAGGTACGACGGAATATTCGTCCGGCGACCATTGACAACGAAATGCCCATGCTGGACCAACAGGCGGGCATGGTTGCGCGAATCGGCCCAGCCCATGCGGAAAATGACGTTGTCCAGGCGGGTTTCGAGGATGGACAGCAGGTTCGAGCCGGTCAGGCCGGGGCGACGCAGCGCCTCGCCGAAATAGCGGCGGAACTGGCGCTCCAGCACACCATACACCCGGCGCGCCTTCTGTTTTTCACGGAGTTGCAGCGCGTAGTCCGAGCCGCGCCCGCGCCGGAACTGGGCGTCTTTGCCGTGCTGGCCGGGGGCGTAGCTGCGGCGCTCGAACGAGCACTTGGGCGACATGCACCGCGCGCCTTTGAGGAAGAGCTTCTCCCCTTCACGGCGGCAAAGCTTACAGACAGGTCCGGTATAACGTGCCATTGGGTTCTGGCTTCCTCCACACTAGGACAAGTGTGTTTACACCACTCGTCTGAAATTGGTCACAGACCGTCCGCAGACGGTTATACGCGCCGCTTCTTGGGGGGGCGCACCCCGTTGTGGGGGACGGGCGTCACGTCGGTGATCGAGCGCACCTTCAGCCCGCTCGCCTGGATGGCGCGAATAGCGGCTTCGCGGCCAGGGCCAGGCCCCTTGACGAACACATCCACTTCCTGCATTCCTTGCTCTTTGGCGTTCTCGGACGCCTGCTGAGCGACCATGCGCGCGGCGTAGGGCGTGCTCTTGCGGCTACCCTTGAAGCCGGCGGTACCGGCGCTGGCCCAGGCCACGACGTTGCCCTGCTGATCGCTCATGGAGACGATCGTGTTGTTGAACGTCGCCTGGATGTGTGCCTGGCCGTATGGGATATTCTTCCTGACCTTGCGTGGCCCACGACGAGGCCCCCTACTGGTGCTGCTGCGAGTACGTCCCATGATCTCCTGATTTCTCCTCGACACCACTCGTGCGAACAAGCCGCACTCTCACGCCACAGCCAGCGCAACGCGCTCGTTGGCGCAGCGGGCGCGCCAGCGCCAGGGGCCAGGCCCTGGTTGTGACGCGCGGCAGACGCGCCTACGCTGCGCGTGCCAGGGCGCTATTTCTTCTTCGCCCCACGACGGCGACCGCGTCCGGCCACTGTGCGGCGCGGCCCGCGCCGCGTGCGGGCGTTGGTCTTGGTTCGCTGGCCGCGCACGGGCAGGCTGCGGCGGTGACGCAAGCCGCGATAGCTGCCGATCTCGATCAGCCGCTTGATGTTGAGCTGGACTTCACGGCGCAGCTCGCCTTCAACGCGGAAGTGGCCGACGCTCTCACGCAGCTTCTGGACTTCATCTTCGGTCAGGTCCTTGACCCGCGTGTCGGCGCTGACGCCGGTCTGGTCGAGGATCTGCTTGCTGCGAGTCGGGCCAATCCCGTAGATGTAGGTGAGCGCGACTTCGACGCGCTTATTGCGCGGGAGATCCACACCCTCGATACGTGCCATAAAGCCGTCATCTCCTCGTTCTTTGGCGGCAGCCAGCCGCCAGACGGAACTTCTATTCTAACGAAAAGCGCTGCCCTTGAACAGGGTTAACTTCGCCTGGGCGCGTACAAGACCTGTCAGGCATGGGCGCTGCTCTGCTGCGCTCCCGTAGGAGTGTATTGCAATACGCCCCCACGGGACCTCACCCCCGCTCGGCCCGCTGACACGGGCCTCGCCGCTCCCCCTCCACGACGTGGAGAGAGGGCTGGCTAGAGCGCCGTCAGAATCAGCGGCGGGCCTTCGGGCGCGACGGCGACGGTGTGCTCGAAGTGCGCGCACAGCGCCCCGTCCTGCGTCACCACCGTCCAGTGATCCTCCAGCGTGTGCACTGGCGCGCGCCCCGCGCTGATCATTGGCTCGATGGCGAAGGTGTGCCCTGGCCGCAGCGTCTCACTGCGGAAGTAGCGGCTGCGCCGCCCGTTCGGCCACCAGTTGGGCACGTGCAGGTCTTCGTGCATGGCGCGCCCCACGCCGTGCCCGGCGTATTCGCGCACCACGCTGTACCCGTGCCGCTCGACAAAGTGCTGCACCGCGCGGGCGATGTCGCGCGTGGTGTTGCCCGCCAGCGCCGCCGCAATGCCCTCGTACAGCGCCTGCTCAGTCACTTCTAGCAGTCGCTGCGCCTCCGCCGAGAGAGTCCCGACCCCGACGGTGATCGCCGAGTCGCCCACGAACCCGTTGAAGATCGTCCCGCAGTCCAGGCTGACGATGTCGCCCTCGTGCAGGACACGGTCAGCGCGCGGGATGCCGTGCACCAACTCGTCGTTGATCGAGGCCGTGATCGTCGCCGGGAAGGGATGCGCGCCGCCCGGCGGATAGCCCAGGAAGGCGGGCCGGGCACCGTATTGGCGCAGCACCTCGGCGGCAATCGCGTCCAACTCCAGCGTGCTGATGCCGGGCCGGACTGCCTGGCGCATGGCCTGCAAAGCCAGGGCATTAATGCGCCCCGCCTCGCGCATGATGACCAGTTCTTCCGGCGTCTTGGGCGTCACGGGCATCGCGTCAATCCTGCCAGCCTGCCAGCGAGAGAGAGGCGCGCGGCCGGCGCACCTCTCCATTCCTCACCACGCCCTAGTGCATGAACCCGTCATAGTTGCGCATGGTCAACTGCGCTTCAAGCTGGCGCATCGTATCAATGACCACGCCGACGACGATGATCAGACCCGCGCTGCTGATGACCAGCGCCGGGTTGGCGGAGCTGGCCGCCACTGCCGGGTCGAGCACCAGATTCTGGATCAACTGCGTCAGGCCGGGCAGGATGGCCACCACGCCCAGGAACACCGCGCCAACCAGCGTGATGCGGTTGACGATGCGGTTGATGTAGTCCTGCGTGCGGCGTCCTGGCCGGATGCCAGGGATGAACCCGCCGTTCTTCTGCAAGTTGTCGGCCAGGTTCTGGTTCTGGATCATGACGCTGGTGTAGAAGAAGGTGAACCCCACCACCAGCCAGAAGTAGATGAACCAGTAGAGGAACCCGGTCTGGTTGCCAAATGTATCCTGGATGCGCGTGGCCAGGTCGCCGCTGAAGAACCCCGCCACAATGGCCGGGAAGGTCACGATGGACTGGGCGAAGATGAGCGGGATCATGCCCGCCGTGTTGACCTTGAGCGGGATGTGCGTGGCCCCGCCGCCGTACATCTTGCGACCGCGCACGCGCTTGCCGTACTGCACTGGGATGCGCCGCGTGCCTTCCTGAATGATCACGATCACCACCACCGTCACCAGCGTGAGCACCAAGAAGGTGATCAGGTTGAACGCCGCGGCCTCGCCCTGCAGCAGTTGGTAAAGGCTGGCTGGCACGCGGGCCACAATGCCGGCGAAGATGATGATCGAGATACCGTTGCCGATACCCTGCTCGGTGATCAGCTCGCCCAGCCAGATGGCGAACATGGTGCCTGCCGTCATCGTCACGATGACCGAGAACGTCGTCAGCAGGTTACTGCCAGCCCCAAAGCCAAATCCCTCAATCAAGTCCACAGCAAGGCCCGACTGGTTGATCTGGCTCTGGAAGATGTTGATCTGGCCGATGGACTGCAAGGCCGCCATCGGGATGGCTAGGTAGTAGGTGTACTGGTTGATCTTCTCCCGGCCACCCGGCTCTTTGGCGATGGCCTCCAGGCGGGGGATGATGGGCACCAGCAATTGCAGGATGATCGAGGCGGTGATGTACGGGTACACACCGTTGGCGATCACGCTGAAATTGGAGACGGCCCCCCCCGACAGGAGGTTGAGCACGCTCAGAAAGCCGGATTCGTTGTCGCTAAACAGTTGATCTAGAGCCTCGCGCTGCACCCCCGGCACCGTCACGTGCGCGGCGAACTGGTAGATGACCAGGATGAAGAGCGTATAGAGCATCTTCCGCCGCAGGTCTGGCAGCCGGAATGCATTCCGTAGCGCCTCGATCATGGTGTTATTCCTTATCCGCTAGACTAAGTGGCACGAACCAGGGCAGGCGGCCCGGCCTGCCATCGCCAGATGAGCGCGCTCATTTCTCCTGCTGGGCGCGCAGCTTGCTGAGCTGGTCCTTGCGCAGCTTCTTGACGGTTGCGCGCGCGCCGCTCACCAGCAGCTCAAGGGTCTGCACCGAGCCGCCGGCGGCCTCGATCTTCTCTTGCGCGCTCTTCGAAAAGCGGTGCGCGCTGACGGCCAACTTGGCGCTCAGATCACCGTCACCCAAGATGGCCACCGGCTCGTCGGCCTTTTTGATCAGGCCCTTTTCCGCCAGGGCTTGCGGGGTGACGGTCTCGCCGTCGCCGAAGACGCGCGCCAGGGCTTCCAGGTTCACTTCCTGGTATTCGACGCGGAAGATGTTGGTGAAGCCGCGCTTGAACGGCAGACGCCGCACGAGCGGAAGCTGGCCACCCTCGAAGTAGGCGCCCTTGCCGCCGCCGCTGCGCGCGCCCTGGCCCTTGGTACCGCGTCCCGCCGTCTTGCCCTGGCCGGCGCTGATACCACGGCCCACGCGCTTGCGTGGTCTTGTTGCCCCTTTGTCCGGGCGCAGATCGTGTAACTTCATGCTTCGATCTCCTCGACCTTAACCAGGTGGATGATCTTGTTGATCATGCCCCGAATAGGCGGCGTGTCGTCATGCACCACCGTCGAGTTCATGCGGCCCAGCCCCAGCGCCTTGACGGTGGCTTTCTGGCGCTTATTGTAGCCGATGGGGCTGCGCACCAAGGTGACGCGCAGCTTCTTGTCAGTCATTCGGTTTCCTCCCACGCTTCCAGAAGGGCTGGAGCTGCGCCGGGTCTTTGCCGCGCATGGCAGCCAGCGTCTCGCTGTCCTTGAGCTGGGCCAGCGCCTCGATGGTGGCGTAGGCCACGTTCAGGGTATTGGCGCTGCCCTGGCTCTTGCTGAGGATGTCGCGCACGCCCGCCGCTTCCAGCACCGCGCGCACGCCGCCCCCCGCGATCACGCCCGTGCCGGGCGAGGCGGGCTTGAGAAAGACCTTCGCGCCGCCGCGCCGGCCCGTCACTTCGTGGGGGATCGTCGTGCCCGTCAGCGACACTGCGTGCATGTTGCGCCGCGCGCGCTCCGACGCCTTGCGGATGGCATCGGGAACGCCGCGTGCCTTGCCGACGCCGATGCCTACCTGGCCCCTGTTATCGCCGACAACCACCACTGAGCGGAAGGCAAAACGACGGCCACCTTTCACCACTTTGGCGACGCGGCTGATGTCTATGACGCGCTCGTCGAGTTCGTCTCGGTCCTCTTCGCGTCGTGGTTCTCGTCTTCCCATGGTTCTCTCCAAAAGTCAGCCCACTGTGCCAGGCCGGGCGCAACCCTGCGCCCCACCTGGCGACCGGGTGCACTCGTCCTAGAACTCTAACCCAGCGGCGCGTGCGCCGTCGGCCAGCGCCTTGACCCGACCGTGATAGCGGTAGCCACCCCGGTCGAAGACAACCTGCTTGACACCAGCAGCCTGAGCGCGTTGGGCGACCAGCTCGCCGACCAGCTTGGCGGCGTCGGTTTTGGACTTGCCCACAAGCTGCCCGCGCAGCTCGCGATCGATCGTAGAGGCCGAGGCCAACGTCTGGCCGGCCACGTCGTCAATGACCTGGGCGTAAATGTTGCCCAGGCTACGGAACACATTCAGGCGCGGACGCTCTGGCGTGCCAGCAACTCTGGCGCGGACACGGCGATGACGGCGTTGGCGCGCAATACGCGATTTCTCACTCATGGATTCACTCTCTACGCACTACAGCCTAGCCGGCCTTACCCGCTTTACCAGCCTTACGACGGACGTGCTCGCCATCATAGCGCACACCTTTGCCCTTGTAAGGCTCCGGGGGCCGCAGCCCGCGAATGTTGGCCGCCAACTGGCCGACCACCTGTTTGTCTATGCCACTGATGCGGACGATCCGGCCACGTTCCTCAACGGCGAACGCTACGTGATCTGGCGGTTCGACCGGGACGGGGTGCGAGTATCCCAGGTGCATCACCAGGGTCTTGTCCTCCATCTCGGCACGGTAGCCGACACCCTCGACGATCAGCACGCGCTCGAACCCGGCGCTGACGCCCGTCACCATATTGGCGATCAGGGCGCGCGTCATGCCGTGAAAGGCGCGATGTTGGCGCTGGTCGGACGGGCGCTCGACCACGATCTGGCCGTCCTCTTGCTTGATGACCATCTCGGCAGGGAACGTGTGGCGCAGTTCCCCCTTCGGACCCTTGACGGTCACCTGGCTCCCGTCAATCGTCACCTGAACCTTGTCCGGGATCGGAATAGGTTTCTTCCCAATACGTGACACGGTTCCTATCCTTCCTTCAACATGCTGACGATAAGCAACACCGGGAGCGTTGGCCGGGCCAGGATGTGGCGTAGAACTTCTGGGCGAAGAGGAGAAGCGAAACCTTCCACTCCCTCGACCAGAGTCTCTACTGGCACCCGTCGGCCCAGTTTAGGCGTGCCCTCGGCGCTGTGCTCCGCCCTTACCAGACGTAGCACAACACCTCGCCACCAACGCCCTGGCGCCGCGCCTGCTGGCCGGTCATGATGCCGCGCGGGGTGGTCAGGATCGAAATGCCCATCCCGCTGAGCACCCAGGGGATGTCGTCCTTGCCCACATACACCCGGCGACCGGGCTTGCTAACGCGCTTGAGATTGGAAATGACCGGACGACGCTCGCGCCGGCTGCCCCAGTACTTGAGGGTGATCACGATGGACGAAGCGGGCTGGCCCTCTTCAACCGCCACATCGGCGATGTAACCCTCGTCTTTGAGAATCTGGGCAATAGCCATCTTGGTCTTGGAGTGCGGGATAGCCACAGTGCTATGCCCAGCCATGATGGCATTGCGAATCCGGGTCAACATATCAGCAATAGGATCGCTTAGCATGGTTCGCTCCGGTCAGTTACCAGCTAGACTTGACCACACCAGGAATCTGGCCTTCGAGCGCCAGCTCCCGGAAGTGGATGCGGCACAGCCCAAAGCGGCGCATGTAGCCGCGCGGACGACCGCATACTTTCCCCGAATGGGGGTCTACGTACTGGCAGCGATTGCGCACGCGCACCTTGTACTTGCGCCGTGTCTCACGCGCTACCATAGACTTCTTGGCCATCGAGACCTTCCTTCCTCACCAGCGAGAATGGCCTGACGCTCAGACGTGTCTTACTGCTCGCGGAACGGCATACCCAACAGCTTGAGCAGGCGGCGTCCCTCTTCGTCGGTACGCGCGGTGGTGACAATGGTGATCTCTAGTCCGCGCACCTTGTCAATCTTGTCGTAGGCGATCTCCGGGAAGAGCAACTGCTCGCGCAGGCCCAGCGTGTAGTTGCCGCGCCCGTCGAACGAGTCCGGACTGACGCCGCTGAAGTCGCGCGTGCGGGGCAGGGCAACGTTCAGCAGGCGGTCGAGCAGCGCCCACATGCGCTCACCACGCAGATCCACCTTGACGCCGATGGCGCGCCCTTCACGCAACTTGAACCCGGCAATGCTCCGCCGTGCGTGGGTGATGACCGGCTGTTGGCCGGTGATCAGGCGCAGGTCTTCGACCGCGCCATCGAGCGCCTTGGCGTTGTCCAGGGCTTCGCCGACCCCGATGTTGACCACGAGCTTGGTCACGCGGGGCACCTGCATCACACTGGAATAGCCAAACTCTTCCTTGAGGGCCGGAACGACCTCGGTGCGATACCGTTCCAGCAGACGATTGCTTGCCATAGTCTCTGACCTCACTTGGCGGAGACGGCTAGTCTATGTCGGCGCCGCACTTGCGGCACACGCGCACTTTTTTGCCGTCTTCCGTCACCCGATAGCCGACCCGCGTTTTCTCGTTGCACTGGGTGCAGACGATCATCACGTTGGAGAGGTGGATCGGCGCTTCAAACTCGATGATGCCTGGCTGAACCTGGCCGCGCCCGGCCTGAACCGGCTTTTGGTGCTTTTTGACGACGTTGACGCGCTCGACCACCACCCGGTCTTGCTTGGGGATCACGCGCAGCACCGCGCCGCGCACACCCTTGTCTTTGCCGGCGATCACCTCGACGGTGTCGCCCCGCTTGATCCGTTGCATTCCTGCCTCACTCCAATCTCGCGCCGGCCCACAGCCGCGCTAGAGCGTCTCTGGCGCCAGCGAGACGATCTTCATGAACCCTTTTTCGCGCAGCTCGCGCGCGACCGGGCCAAAGATGCGCGTGCCGCGCGGGTCTTTCGTCTCGCCCTGCAAGATGACCGCTGCGTTGTCGTCGAACTTGATATACGACCCGTCGCTGCGGCGATATTCCTTCGCCGTGCGGACAATGACCGCGCGCACGATCTCGCTCTTTTTCACCGCGCCCTGCGGCGCTGCCGACTTGACCGTGCCGATGACGACATCACCCACCGTGCCGGTCTTGCGCCGCGAGCCGCCAGTGATGTGAATGACCAGGATTTCACGCGCGCCGGTGTTATCGGCAATTTTCAGCCGTGACTCGTGTTGGATCATCGCTCTTCCGCCTTGTCAAGTGTGGCTGGCAGCGCCGCTTCCTGCTCTGGCACTTCCAGCACTGTCTCCACCGCCCAACGCTTGTTCTTGCTGATCGGGCGGCTTTCGACGATGCGCACCAGCGCACCCACCGGGATGGCGTTGGTTTCGTCGTGCGCCATGTATTTCTTGGTGGTGCGCACGACCTTTTTGTACAGGCGGTGAGGGTGCACCCGCTCGACTTCCACGACGACCGTCTTGTCCATCGAATTGCGGATCACACGGCCCTCCAGCCGTTTGCGATTGTTAGGCATCGGTGTCCTCCTGCTGGACAAGCTCCACCGCCAGCCGGCGCTCGTGCTGGATGGTCAGCAGGCGGGCGATGTCTTTCTTGAGCTGGCGAATGCGCGTATAGTCCTCTAGCTGGCCGGACGCCCGCTGAAAGCGCAGGTTGAACATCTCCTGCTTGGCGTCATCGAGCGCCCCGGCGATCTCGGCATCGGTCATCCTGCGAATTTCGGCTGTCTTGCGCATTACGAGACCTCCTCACCGCTGATCGGGTCTGTGCGGCGGACAACTTTGGTGGCAATCGGCAGCTTGTACGCCGCTAGGCGCAGGGCTTCGAGCGCGGTCTCATCGTCCATGCCGGCCATCTCGAACATGATGCGCCCTGGGCGCACCACCGCGACCCAGTGATCCACCGACCCCTTACCCTTACCCATGCGGCTTTCTGCAGCGCGCTTGGTCACCGGCTTGTCGGGGAAGATGCGAATGTACACGCGCCCGCGCCGCCGGATGTGGCGCATGATGGTACGACGGACAGCCTCGATCTGGCGGCTGGTGATCCAGGCCGGCTCAAGCGCCTGCAGCCCAAAGTCGCCAAACTGGACCGTGTTGCCGCGCCCGGCCACGCCTCTCATCCGCCCTCGAAACTGCTTGCGGTGCTTTACCCGCTTTGGCATTAACATGCTCGTCCACTCCTCGAAAGTCAGAACGCCCCACCACAAGCCAGCGGCAGCGGCCCAGGCGCTCTGCCTATTGACTCACATAGACATCGGTCGGCTCGGCCCGGCGCTTCTCTTCGCCGAGGACTTCGCCTTTGTAGATCCAGACCTTGACGCCAATACGCCCGTAGGTGGTCAGCGCCTCGGCAGTGGCGTAGTCAATGTTCGAGCGCAGGGTGGCGCGCGGTACCTGGCCTTCCATCTGCCATTCGCGACGGGCCATTTCGGCCCCGGCCAGGCGACCACTGACCTGAATCTTGATACCCTTTGCGCCCTGGCGCATGGCCTGGCCGATGGCGCGCTTCATGGCGCGGCTGTGACCGATGCGGCGCTCAAGCTGGCCGGCGATGTTCAGCGCCACCAGGCGGGCGTCCAGGTCAGGCTTTTCGATCTCCTCGACCTCGACCTTGACCTTCTTGCCGGTCAGCTCTTCGAGGCCCTGGCGCAGCTTTTTGACGCTCTCGCCCTTGCGCCCGATGACGATGCCGGGCTTGGCTGTGAACAGCGTGACCTGCACCTGGTTCGGGTAGCGCTCGATCTCCACCCCGGAGATGCCGGCGCGCTCGGCTTCCTTCTCGACGTACTGGCGGATCTGGAAGTCCTCTTGTAGCAGGGTGCGATAGCGGTCGCCCTCGGCAAACCAACGGGCGGACCAGTCACGGTTGATCTTGAGTCGGAAGCCGACCGGGTGTACTTTGCGTCCCATAACTAGGCTGTCTCCTCTTGACGTTCAGTCAACACGAGAACGAGATGGGTCGAGCGTTTCACGCGCGGCTTGTAGCGGCCACGCGCCCCAGCCTTCATCCGCCTCATGCGCGGACCTTCATTGGCCGCCAGATGAGCCACGTAGAGATCCTGGCGGTTCATCTCGAAGTTCATCTCGGCATTAGCAATCGCCGACTCGATCAGCTTGGAGAGCAGGCCAGCGCCCTTGTGCGGCATGAAGCGCAGCACGGTCAGCGCCTGGTCAGCATCCATGCCGCGCACCTGGTCACAGACCAGGCGCATTTTCTGCGCCGAGATCGGCAGGTAGCGGGCAGTTGCACGAACGTCCATAGCGTAATTCCTTATCCCCGTCTTGACCTACTTCTTCTTCTTCTCGGCCAAGTGGCCCCGGTAGGTCCGTGTCGGGGCGAACTCGCCCAGCTTGTGGCCGACCATGTTTTCGGTGACATAGATCGGCACGTGGCGGCGCCCGTCGTGGACAGCAACGGTGAAGCCCACCATCTGCGGGAAGATGGTCGAGGCCCGACTCCAGGTGCGGATCACCTTCTTATCGCCGCGCTCCCGCATCTGTTCGACTTTGCGCAGCAGCTTCGGGTCTACAAACGGCCCCTTTTTGAGCGAACGCGACATACCAGCCTCGCCTCCTACTGCCGACGCTTGCCACGACGCCGGACAATAAACCTGTCAGTACGCTTGTTGCGCCGGGTTTTCATGCCCATCGCGGGCTTGCCCCAGGGTGTCTTCGGCCCCGGCATACCGATGGGCGAGCGCCCCTCACCACCGCCATGCGGGTGGCTGTTGGGGTCCATCGCCGTGCCGCGCACGGTGGGCCGCCAGCCCAGCCAACGCTTGCGGCCAGCTTTGCCCAGCTTGATGTTGCCATGCTCGGCGTTGCCCACCTGGCCGATGGTCGCCATGCAGTTCTCGTGCACCATGCGCACTTCGCCGCTGGGCAGGCGAATCTGGGCGTAGATGCCCTCTTTAGCCAGCAGTTGCGCCGACGTGCCCGCCGCGCGCGCCAACTGGCCGCCGCGCCCCGGCTCCAACTCGACATTGTGCACCAGCGAGCCAACCGGGATCAGGCGGATGGGCAGGGCATTGCCCACGCGCACCTCGGCACTGGTCCCGTTGGTCACCGCGTCGCCGACGCGCAGCCCCAGCGGGGCGATGATGTAGCGCCGCTCGCCGTCCGCGTAGAGCAGCAGGGCGATGCGCGCCGAGCGGTTTGGGTCGTACTCGATGGACTCCACGCGCGCCGGGATGTCCAGCTTGTTGCGCTTGAAGTCAATCAGACGATAGCGCCGCTTGTGCCCGCCACCGCGATGCCGGACGGTGACCCGCCCGCTGTTGTTGCGCCCGGCGCGCTTGCGCAGGTCGCGCAGCAGGCTACGGTGCGGCTTGGCCCGCGTGATCTCTTCGAACGTGCTGCCCGTCATGTCCCGGCGACCGGGCGATGTGGGCTTGTACTTCTTCACCGGCATGTGCTTACCTCATAATCTCCACGCGGCTGCGCTCATTAGCCCCGTGAGGTGCGGATATCTGAGCGCCGCCTGCCATTCCACTTACATCTCGAACAGGCTGATTGACTGGCCAGCAGGGACCGTGACAATCGCCTTCTTCCAGGCTTGCTGCCGCACGTAGGCTTTGCGCAGGCGGCGCCCGCGCTTGAGCGGCATGACCATCGTGCGCACCTTGACTACGTCCACGTTGAAGACGCGCATGACCGCCTCGGCGATCTGAATCTTGTTGGCGCGCAGGTCAACCTCAAAAACGTACTGGCGAAGCTCCTCGGCCATCACGTGCGACTTCTCAGTGATCACCGGGCGCTTGATGACGTCGTAGAGATGCAGTTGCTTGCTCACCGTGCTGCTCCTCCTAGCGATCCGCCGCCGTGCCCAAAATGCCCTGGATCACGTCCAGCGCGTCTTGGGGAATGACGACCTTGTCGTGCGAGAGCAAGTCGCGCACGTTGAGGTAGGACGCGCGCAAGTAACGCGCGTTGCTCAGGTTGCGCACGCTGCGCTCGACGGCTTCGTCCCGGTCGGCCAGCAACAGCAGGGCGCTCTGGTCGCCGACCAGGGCGCGCAGCGCATCGCCCATGACGCGCGTCTTGGGCGAGTCCAGCGCCAGCGAGTCCACGACGATGATCTGGTCGTCGGCGGCCAGGGCCGACAGCGTTGAGCGCAGGGCCTGGCGGCGCATCTTGCGCGGCATGGCCTTGCTGTAGTCGCGGGGCCGCGGCCCGTGCGCCACACCACCGCCGACGAAGATGGGGGCCGAGCGAGCGCCATGACGGGCGCGCCCCGTGCCCTTCTGGCGGTACCACTTGGCCTTCGACAGGTCGACCTCGCTGCGCGTCTTGGCCTTGTGCGTGCCCAGACGGGCATTGGCCATCTGGCGCACGTATGCCTGGTGCATCAAGCCCGTGTTGACCTCAACCTCGAAGATGTCGGCGGGCAGCTCGACGGTGCCCACCTGGTCACCGGCCATATTACGAACTGGTACTAGCATGATTCACGACTCCTTGCTGCGGCCATGTCTACTGGCGCTGCTTGCGCGACGGCTTGATCAAGAGGATGCCGCCCCGCGCCCCAGGGACTGACCCGCGCACAGCGAGCATGTTCTTTTCCGCATCCACCACGACCACTTCGAGATTCTGCACGGTGACGCGCTCGCCCCCCATCCGGCCGGCCATGCGCAGGCCCTTCAGCACGCGACCGGGTGTCGTCGTAGAGCCGATCGAGCCGGGCGCGCGCTGGCGGTCGGACTGGCCGTGCGTCTTCGGCTGGCGGCTGAAGCCGTGCCGCTTAATCGTCCCGGCGAAGCCGCGCCCTTTCGACGTGCCGACCACATCCACGCGCTCGCCTGGCGCGAAGACATCGCTGACGACCAGCTTCTGCCCTTCTTCCACGTCAATCTCCTTGACGCGGAATTCGCGCAGCACGCGCAAGTCGGGCAGGGCCATGCCGTTGCGCTGTAGATGGCCGCGCTTGGGCTGGTTCAGCCGCGACGACCCGTTTCGCTTGGGCGGCAGTTCCTCGAAGCCAAGCTGCACGGCGGTATAGCCATCTTTTTCCTCAGAACGAATCTGAGTCACATAGCACGGCCCAGCCTGGATGACAGTGACCGGAATCACCTGCCCGTCATCGTCGAAGATCTGGGTCATGCCCACTTTTTTTCCAATGATGCCCTTCATCACTGCCTCCAAGGGACTGAGCGAAGAGACGTCCATCGCCCATCATCCCTGCTTCGTCGCCTCAACCATTGTGTCGAATGTCGCCGAGCGGAGAGCGCGCTCGGCTCCCAGGGCTGTTGCCATCGGCGACCGGTGTCATCTGGCAGGGGCCCTGGTCCGCCAGGCCGCCAGCGCACAGGCGCGCGGCCCGGGCCGGCTGCTTAGATCTTGATCTCGATATCCACACCAGCCGGCAGGTTCAACCGCATCAGCGTGTCAATGGTCTTCGCGTCTGGGTCCAGCACGTCAATCAGCCGCTTGTGCGTCCGAATCTCGAAGTGTTCCTGCGAGTCCTTGTCAATGAACGGTGAGCGGCGGACGGTGAAACGCTCGATGCGCGTGGGCAGCGGCACAGGGCCAACCACATGCGCCCCGGTGCGCTCAGCCGTGTCCACAATACGTTGAGCGGACTGGTCGAGCACGCGGTGGTCATACGCTTTGAGCCGGATGCGGATTTTTTGCTTGGCCATAGGGTTTCCTCAGACTTCCTACCTGTTAGAAGTCAACTGGGGGAGACTGGCAGAGACCACTGTCTTCATGTCTTTGATCTGCCGTGCCCAGTGCAACTTGCCAGTCTCCACACAGACAATCGCTCGCTCAGTCGAGAATCTCGGTGATGACGCCCGCGCCGACGGTCAGGCCACCTTCGCGGAT
>DYGW01000315.1 GCA_020724485.1 Thermoflexus sp.
TGCCCTCGCGCTTCCTGTACGACATCCCCGAAAGCGCGCGCGAAGGGTCGCCGCTCAGCCGCCGCGTCCAGGCCGACCTCGACCGCGAGAGTTTCCAGGCGCTCACCCGCTGGGATCGCAGCGCCAGCGTCGAAGACCGCCCGCGCGAGAAGGCCGCGCGCCCTGCGCCGCCGTCGCGCTTCAAGGGCGGCGATCTCGTCTGGCACGCCCGCTACGGGGAGGGCGTGGTCATCAGCGCGCGGGCCAGCGGCGACCTGGAACAGGTAGATGTGCTCTTCCCCGGCGGCGTTGGGCAGAAGACCATCGTCGCCGATTTCCTCAAGCCGATGGAAGAGTGAAAACAGGGAAATGCATACATGGACAGAGTGGCGTTAGCCGACTACCGCGCCCGCGCGCTGCGCTGGGCTTATGACGTGCTACAAGGGCCGCTGGTAGTGCTGGACACCGAGACGACCGGCCTGGGCCAGCGCGACCAGGTCGTGCAGGTCGCTGTCATTGACCAGACGGGAGAGCCGCTGCTGCTGCGTCTGGTCAAGCCCACCGTGCCCATTGGGTGGGACGCCAGCCGCGTGCACGGCATCACAGCGGACACGGTCAGGGATGCGCCGGCCTTCCCGGAGGTCTATGCCGAACTGGCCGACGTGCTCAAGGGCCGGGCGATCATCGCCTACAATGCCGATTTCGACCGCCGGATGCTCAACCAGACCTGCGCGGCCTACCAACTGGCGCGGTTCCCGGCGGCGCCTTGGCACTGCGCCATGCTGCGCTTTGCCGAGTACTATGGCCAGTGGAACCGCGCGCGCCAGTCGTTCGCCTGGCAGAAGCTCAGCGCGGCCTGCGCGAGGGTGGGCGTTGCCCCGGAGGGCACGCACAGCGCCCTGGGGGACGCGCGGATGACCCTGCGTCTCGTCCAGCGCCTGGCCGAGTTGTATACCGGAGAAGCGTAGCCATCATGCCGACTCTCGTGATCGTTGTGCTGCTGGGGTTGCTGGGCGGGCTGGCGGTGGGCTTGCAGGGGCCGCTGGCCAGCCTGATGACGCAGCGGCTGGGGCTGCTGGAGAGCATCTTCATCGTGCATCTCGGCGGGGCGCTGGCTGTCACTGTGCCGTTGTTGCTGCGCGGCGGGGGCGGCCTGGGCGAGTTCCGCAGCGTGCCCTGGTACGCGCTGGGGGCGGGCGCGTTGGGGCTGGTCATCCTCGGCGCGGTCAGCTACACCATCCCGCGCGTCGGCGTCGCGCCGACGGTGACGCTCATCGTCGCCGGGCAGCTTACCCTGGGCGTGCTGCTCGATCATTTCGGGCTGCTCGGTGCGGAAGTCCATCACCTCGACGTGCAGCGATTGATCGGCATCGTCGTGCTGTTCGCCGGCGTGTGGCTCATCGTCCGCTGAGCAGCGCCGCGAACGCCTGATCGTACAACGGGGCCATCTGCGTCCAGTCGAACTGGGCCACGTGCGCGCGCAGGTCGGGCGGGACGGGGCGCCGGTCGCGCAGGCGGGCGCGCAGCAGCGGCAGCAGACCCCCATCCCTCGCGTAGATTGTCTGCGCGTGCCACGCCTGCGGCACCAGCGCCGGGTAGTTCAGGCGGCGCGGTAGCACCGGCCAGCACCCGCAGTAAATTGCCTCCACCACACTGATCCCGAAGAAGTCCTGGTTGGCCGTGCTGACAGCGATATCCGCCTCCCACAGCAACCGCGCGTACTCGGCGAAGGACTCCACATAGCCAAAGCGCACGACGCGCGCGCCCAATCGCTCGCGCGCCGCGTCGAACTCCGCCGGGTCCTGGCGCGTGTTCTCCCCGACGATGGCCACCTCAAAGGGCACACCTTCCGCCGCCAGCACGTCGAGCGCGGCGAAGAACGGGGCCGGATTCTTGTCGTATTCCCAGCGATGGTTCCAGAGGATCAGCGGCGGGCGGGCCGGGTCGCGCGGGGCGACGGGGCGGTGCGCGTCATAGCGGCGCAAGTCCAGGCCGATGGGCAGCACGCTGCTGCGCGCGCGGATGGCGTCCACCGTGTGCAGACCGGTGTGGTCGGGGTAGTGCTTGAGCAGGCGCGGTAGCTCGCCCAGGAAGGCGTCGCGGTGAAAGACGCTGTTGAAGAAGACAGCATCGGCGGCGAGGGCGCTGGTGTAGTTGATGAAGGCGTAGTGCTGCTGGAGCTTCTGGCGCGGCCCGCGCGGGTAGGTGAGCTGGTTCTCGTGGAAGTAGAGCGCCGCCGGGATGCGCGCCGTCAGCGGGCGGGTGAGCGCCAGGAACGTCGCCAGGTCGAGCATGTCCGAGGCAATGATCAGGTCGGGGGGCGCGTCCAGGGCACGGAACTGCTCGGCCAGCGCGACCGCCCCGCCCAACATGCGCCACTGCCAGAACTGCCCTTCCAGCGTCAGAAGGCGCACATCGTGGGCGCTGTGCGCCGCGTAGCCGCGCAGCCAGACGGCGTGCGAGCCGGTGTTGTAGGGTTCGAGCAGCAGCAGGCACATGGAGATGGAATTCTAAGGCTGGTCTTTCGGG
>DYGW01000316.1 GCA_020724485.1 Thermoflexus sp.
CGATCCCTTCCCTGACCTCTTTATCCCGAACTTCTGTTCAGTGTCCGGTAGCTAGCTATATCAACACTGTCTAATATGTCCGGCCCTCAGTGTAACCGATGAGGGAGCAGACTTGCCCCCTAAATCTTGGGGGTTCTTAATCAATAAGTTAGGCGAGTTTAAGCAAAACAATATTGTCGCGAGGGGGAACAGTAGTTTCAGTCTGCATCAGTAGTTCTATTGTAAACTACTATCATTGCGAACGCAAACCGCTACTGTCTCAGGACAAAACAAGACTTCCGAAGGATCGCATCCTTCAGAAGCCTGCGCAGGCTTGCCGTTCCACGCCGGATTCCCGGCTAGGGCGTCCCCACGACCACCGTCCCTAGCGGGGCGAAGGGGCCTGGCTCGCCCGTGCCAGTCACCGCTGGCAGCGGCAGCCCGTCGCCATACCAGTACACCTTGACGCCGAGCGTATAGGGGCCAGACGGCAAGTCGGGCGGCAGATGGAGAGTGTGCGCATCGAATTGCAGCGCGCCAGGCTGCCATGCCGAGGTCGGCGCGCGCCCGTCAAGCGGCGGCCCGTCGTGCTGCGCGACCAGAGTTCCCGCTGCGTCGAGCAGGAAGACGGACACGCTGTAATCGAGCGGCGGGGGCTGCTCGGCGGTCCACCACAGGGCGACGGTGATCGCCGTGCCGGGCGCGGCAGTTTGCGGCGCGGCGAAGCGGCGCAGCACGAACAGGTCGCCGAAGGTCGCGGCGCGCGTCGGCGGCAGCTTGTCGTAGCGGAAGCTGTAGAGCGGCGTGCCCAGGTGATCCACCCACAGCGTCGCCGTGCGTTGGAAGCCCGCCTCGCCAATCAGCCCACCGTACTCGTCCAGCGGCGCGTCGCCCCAATAGATGAGCCAGAAGGCATCGTGCGTCTGCAGGAAGTCCAGCAGCCGGGGCAGGAACAGCTCGCGGTACTCAGCGCGCCATTCGCGCAGCGAGATGCGCGGCGTGTCCGGGCCAAGCTGCCGGTCTACGTAGTAGCGCGCCGGGAAGTCGCCGACCCACACGTCCATCAGCACCGGTTCGCCGGGCAGATGGTACGTGCTGACGTTGCCCACGACCGCCCGCCAGTCCGGATAGTGACGGCGGGCGTCCACGGTAGTCAGCGCGACAATCACGACCAGAGTCACCAGGAAAGCGCGCGCCAGGCGGGGCAGGTTGGCCAGGCCGTGCGCGGCCAGGACAGCCAGCGCCGGAGTCAGCAGGATGAAGTTGCGCACGGTGAGGAATTGCCGCCGCTCGTTGATCGCCACGATCAGCCCGGCGATCACTACCACCTGCAACCCCAGATAGAGCGTGGGCCACAGCGGGCGCAGACGCACTGCCGGGCGGAGCACATGTTCACCGCGCGGCCAGCGCAGATAGACCAGCCCCAGCAGGATCAGGCTGCCCAGGATGGCGTAGTAGTGGCCGAGCAGGGCCGTGCGCACCAGCCGGAACGTCTCCGGGCTGTTGGGCAGCGCGTTCTGGTAGTAGAGCGGGTTGTCCCAACGCACGCGGTTCTGGTCAATCAGCACCGGCAGCCAGGGCAGGAAGCCCAGTCCCACCGCGCCGAGCAGGAACACCCCCTCGCCCAACCGCCGCCCGCGCAGCGTCAGCAGCATGTGCAGCGCCTGGACGAGCACGATGTACGCGCCCAGGTAGTGCGTGTAGAGCAGCAGCAGCGTCGCCAGCACGTAGCCGATGCGGTTGGCGCGGCCCGGCCTGCGCCGCCAGCGCGCGTAAAACAGGCTGGACAGCACCACACCGGTCGCCAGCAAGCTATAGTGGCGCACTTCCTGCGACAGGTCAATGTGCAGGTCGGCCAGCGCCAGCAGCAGCGCGGTCAGGACGACGCCAGTCTGCACGCCAAACAGCGCGCGCCCCAGCGGAAAGGCCGCCGCGACGGCAATCATGCCGATCAGCACGCCGAGGTAGCGCCCGGCGAACTCGCTCTCGCCGGTCAGATTGCGCCAGACGCGGAAGATCATGAAGTACAGCGGGGGATGCTGGTCGGCGGCCATCGTCCGGACGACATCGCCCAGACTCGGCCCGGCACTGAGCAGCATCGTCCAGCCCTCGTCTTCCCACAGGCTACGCGCGTCCAGATCGTGGATGCGCAGCGCCCAGCCGAGCAGCAGGACGAGCGCCAGCGAAAAAACGAGCGCGCCGGATCGGGCGCGCGTCGCCGAGGTTCGCGTGATCATGGGGTATGCGCCACTCCCTGCCCAGGGATTCTACCCTGGCCGGGGTGTACCGCCAAAGGAGAGCGTCACCGCCGAGGCGCAGAGAGCGCGGAGAAGGGATCAGGGGAGACTTCCGAAGTCTTCGGAGACTTCGGAAGTCTGTTTTGCCGGCTTTTCCTCGGCGTCCTCTGCGCCTCTGCGGTTCAAAGACTCCCGCTCCCCACCCGGAACGCCCTCAGAACAGCCGCGGCTGCTCGACCGGACGCCGCCCGTCCAGCAACAGGTAAGCCGCCGCGCGCT
>DYGW01000048.1:0-1132 GCA_020724485.1 Thermoflexus sp.
CGCGAGCGCATCAAGAAAGGCTCCCGCCCCGCCATGACCGCAACGCGAATGTGGACGATGCGCCTCATCAGCCCCCACAGCGTAGACAACCCCGTGCGCCGCTACTACGCATCGGTCAAGTCACCGTACCCGATGCAGGCTGCCGTCGGCAAACTAGCCCGCATCCTGCACGCCGTCGCCCGTGACCCCGCCGGTTATCGTGTACAATAAGAACATCCGTTCTGCACACCACCGGAGGGAACCATGCCCCGCCGCGCCCCCAACCGCGACCCACACAGCACGCGCAATCGCGTTTTCGACTTCATCTGCACCTTCAAAGCAGCCCACGACGGCAACTCGCCGAGCATCCGCGACATCACGCACGCCTGCCATCTGGCGAAAAGCACCGTCGACTACCATCTGCGGCTGCTGGAACTGGAAGGGCGCATAGCCTGGAACGTCCGCCAGCGCCGCGCCATCGAAGTGACCGGGGCCGTCTGGCTACCACCCGACCACCCGCTGGCCGACGCCGCCCGATAGCGAACGTTCGCCCGACCACCCGCTGACCGACGCCGCCCGATAGCGAACGTTCGCCCGCGCGTGCCGCTCGCTCGCCGCTATTCGCGCCGTCGCTCGCTGCGACCGGGGTTGCGAGCTTTCGAACCGCGCGGCTCGCGGCTTCGCCCCGTCGCCGCGCGCTGCCGGGCCTGCGGCCCGGCGGCGGCGCTACGGGCGGCCCCAGGGCTTCTGGCGCGCCGAAAGAACGTCGGCGCGCCGATGGCGCGCCAGTGAAGCTCCCTGGGGCGCCCTCCGCGCCGCCAAGAACCGTCGGGGACGCCCGCCGCCGCGTGCCGCGCTCCGCGCTCCGGCCCGTCGCTCGCGTTCGTCGCTAACGCTCCTCACAGACGCTCGCTCGCGCCGTCGCCCGTCGCGCTCCGACGTGCACGACTGTGGCAGACCCCCCGACCGCTCGCCACCCCCGCCAGCGCCAGACCTCCCGACCGCCGCCCAGAACCAGACCAGGGACGCCCGCCGTGCCGCTTCCTGCTGTTTCTGATTATCGCGCGCGCGCGACGCTGTGAAGGGCGCTCCGCTTCGCTCCGCGTTTTCGCCTGCGGCGAAAATCGGCGGGCAAGCCCGCCGACCCTTCAGC
>DYGW01000048.1:1142-20286 GCA_020724485.1 Thermoflexus sp.
TCCACTTAACAGCAGTAAGGCGGCAGTGCAGCAGAGCCGGAGCCGCACAACACAAGGAGCAGTCAAAATGTCTTCACAAACGTTTCTTTTCTACCACCTGGTTTTCACGCCGAAATACCGCCGTCCCTGGCTGGAGGGGTGGTCGTGCGCGCTGGTCGCCTTTTCGGTGTCCACCATCTGCCGCTACACCGGCGCGCACTACCTGGCCCTCAACCCAGGCCCCACCCGCGACCACGTGCACCTGTTGGTCTGCCTGCCGCCAGACGTGGCCCTCGCCTCGTTCGTGCGCGACGTGAAGTCCATGTCTGGACGCCTCATCAACGCCAGGCGCGGCACCACCGGCTCGCCGTTCTGGGGTGCCGGCTACTTCGCGCGCACAGTCGGTCGAGGCTCGCTGGAAAGCGCACAGCGTTACGTAGAACAGCAGTTTAACACCGACTGCGCCTGCATCGCGCCGCCCGACCCCGAAAAAACAACCTTCATCTAACCCGCACAACCAGGGCGGGGCGCTCCCCTCAGCGCCCCGCCGTGTTACACTTAATAAGACGACGGCCAGCAGGCGCGCGCGCCGCCCGCCGTCGCCACCAGGAGGCCCCTATGTCGCTGCCCATCCCCGAAACCCTCAGCAAAGAAGACCGCCGCAGCCTAGCCCGCTGCCACATCCACGCCCTCATCTGCGCGCAATGCGGCAGCACCATGCTGGCCCTGCGCTCCGACGCGCGGTATTGCTCGAACGCCTGCCGGCAGGCAGCGTACCGCGCGCGCCATCGCCAGCCCATCCACTTTGTCTAGAAATTGTCAGAACTTGCCCGAAGGGGTAGGGGAAACCCGAACACTCACGGGGGCAAGCTGCTTCACGCGAACACCCGTTCGATTTTCCTCACTGTATAGGGCAACTGGCGGGCAGCGCGAAACGGTTGGCGGGCGGGGACATTCTGGAGTTGGGGCGAGAGCTATTGAACTGCTGAGACACAGGGAGCGCAGAGAAAAGCCAGGAACGCCGTTGTGTGTCTTGCCTCTGCGGTGTCACAGCGAAGTGGGATGCACCTGCCCGGAAAGAACAGCGCCCGCTGCCAGGACACGGCAGCGGGCGCCAGCCTACGCGCCGAACGGCGTGAGCTAGTCTTGCACGAGAGTCAGGGTGTAGGTGCCCTGCGTGCCGCCGAAATTCAGGCCATAGTGGGTGGCGATGATGTAGTACGTGCCGGACGAGGCCAATGTTGCCTCGGAGATCACCGAGTTGGAGTTCTCACCCGGTGTCACGTCATCGTTGTAGGCGACCTGAATACCCTCAGGCGAGATCAAGTACAGCGCCGGGTCGAGCGTGCCGCCGGTGGCGTTCATGCCGATGGTGATGATGTCGCCCTGCTGCCCCTCGAACGAGTAGAGCACAAAGCGCCGCTGATCGGTGATGCTGCCCGAAACCGTCTGGCCATAGGTGATGGGCGTTGCGCTGGCCAGCGCGGTCTGGTAATTGAGCGTGTTGGCGTTAGCCATCGAGAAGAACCCGCCTGGCCCGGCGACCACGGTGCCATCGGGCGCGACAGTGATTGTGATCATGTAGCGCGAGTCCGGGCTGGCGGGCTGCGAGGTGTTGATCACCGGCTGGCCCTGGACGTTGACCGTCAAGCCAAAGTTGACGAGCGTGGTATCGTTGCAGGTGTTCTGGTGCCAGACTTCGATCTCGTACACGCCGGGCAGCAGGCGGTTGGGCGGCCAGTAGATGTAAGACACGGGGGAGGTGGTTGTTTCCACGCAGCCCACGTTGCCATCTAGCTCCAGCACGCCGCCGCTCTGCACCACCGGGATGTCGTCATATACCGAATCGCCGTTCGGGTCGCGCACGAGGAGTTGCAGGTCGGCGTTGGTCGCCCATTCCAGCTTGATCTCGATAGCGCCAGTGGGCAGCCCACCTTCCTCTGTTGTGGTGGCTTCGGGGGTGACGGTCATGGTGCCGGTGGCTGGCTCAGCGGTAGTGAGGGTCAGGGTGAACTCGCCCTCAGTGCCGCCGATGCCCAGACCGTAGCGCGTGGCGAGCACGGTGTAGGTGCCTTCCACAACCAGATTGCGGCTGATGCGCGCGTCAGCCGAGTCTGAGAAATCGTCGTTGCTATCAAGCGGTGTGTTGTCCGGGCCAAGCAGGACGAGGAACGGGTCCAGGCTGCCGGACTGTGCGCGCATGTCAATCGTGATGGCAGTGCCCGCGCTGCCGTTGAACGAGTGGGCCTGTACAGGGACTCGGTTGGTGATCATGCCCGAAACTGTGCTGCCCACAGCGATAGGGTCGGCGGTGCTGATCTCGCCGGCGTAGGCGGAGAGGTCCAGCCCGGCGTTGACGCCGCCATTGACCAGCGCCCATTCGCCGTTGGCATCCAGTTCCAGGCGGGCCAGGTATTCTTGGCCTGGGTTGAGCGTGCCGGTCAGGCTTTGCGCAGTCTCACCATTGACGGTGGTGCTCAGGGTGAAAAGCTGCGGCCCGCCGGTGCTGCATACGTTGGAGTAGTAGGTGATGATCTCGTAGCTGCCAGCGGGCACCGTGCCTGCGGGCCAGGCGATGGTTTCTGTCGGGCTGGCAGCGGTCGCTGCATCGCAGTTGGCGTTGATGTCGGCATCCAGCACACCACCGCTGGGCGTGCCGGGTCTGAAGCGATGGGCAGTGCCGCCCACCGGATCGCGCACTTCCAGGTTGAGGTCAACGGCAGCGTTCCAGCCCAACTCAACCACGATGCCGCCGCTGCCCAGCGTGACCGTTTGGCCGCCGACCTGCTGGATCCCGCTCAACTGGAGGGTGAAGTCGCCACTGGCCTCGCCCTCCGCGCCGGAGCCGCGCATGACCCAGATGTAGTATGTGCCGGAGGTGGGCACCTCGATATCGGCGATGCTCGCGGTAGTGGGCGTGGCGCGGTCAAGGTCTTGCACGATGACAGAGCCTTGCGCATTGGTCACAACGACGACGGGTGCCAACTCGGCGACTTCTGTCGTGACATCAATCGTGATCGTATCGCCGGCGCTGGCGGCCAGGGTGTAGACCTGCACGAAGTTCTCGGCGCTCAGCGAGCCGGTGACAATGTCGCCTACAGTGATCGCGCGTCCCGTGTTCCCCTGGGCGTGCACGGTCGTCAGCGGCGCTACCAGCCCCGCCAACAAAGCAAGCGCCAACACTGGCAAGCCTGCGCTCCGGCCCAGGCGATAGAACCTATGAACGTGTCTCTTCCTGTCCATCATGATCACTATCGCTCCTCAATTACAGGCGGCAGCGTGGCGCCACCGCTCACAAGCATGTCCAGTGTAGCCAATCGGAACGGCAAAGGCAAAGGTTGGTCCGGGCCGGCTCGCCAACCATTGCGCAGTCGTAGGGAAGACGCCCGGAATGCTCTGTCCGGTGAGTGTCTGTCAGTTTTGGTGCACCGGCTGCGGCGTGGCAGCCAGGCCGGGGCCTAGCTCGGCAAAGTTGGTCGTGCCGGCGATGACGGTGATCGACTGGGCGATACGCCGCCCGCCGATGGTCACGCTGATCTCGTAGTCGCCCTCCGGGATGTCGCCCAGGACGAAGTTCTCCCCCCAGCCCGGATCGGGAATGGCATGCCAGTCACGGCGCTGGCCGGGCTGCTTGGGCTGGATGTAAGTCGTCGTGGTCTCGACTACGCGCCCGCGCCGGCTCAGCGTCACGGTGATGTCCTCCACAAGCTGGCCGTCGGGGCCAGTGACACGACCGGCCACGACGCCGTGCCCCAAGTAGGGAGCGATCCACAGCAAGGGATTGTAGGCGGAGAAGTAGCGATTCTCGCCCAGGCGCACTTCGAGATGGACGTGCGGCCCGCTGACATCGCCCGTGCCCCCGATCAAGCCGATGATGTCACCGGCGGCGACGTGCTGGCCCTGGGTGACGAGGATAGAGGCCATGTGCGCGTAGAGCGTGAAGAGCTTCTGCCCGCGAAAGCCGAAATCGTGCTCGATGACAACGACATTGCCATAGGCGGGGTAAATGTCCATCTCGCGCGTGTCCAGCAATTCGCCGCCATTGCCGGCGAAGACGACCGTGCCTGCGCCTCCCGCGCGGATCGGTTTGCCTACCGGGTTGGGAATGTCAACGCCGTGATGAACGCGCCACTCGTTCTGCGGGCCATCGGAGCCATAGGCGTAATAAAAGAGGCTGGCGCTGTTGGCGCTGGCATCCACAGGGCGCATCAGCCAGAAATGATCGTTGGCGTGTGGGCTGAGCGGCACCTGTTCGGACGGCACCTCGAAGCCTAAGTCCTCCGCTGTTTCTGGGACAAAGATACCGGTCGGGCTGGGGAACGGCGTCGGGCCGGCGTCGGTCAAGGCCGGATCAGTCGGGCGCGGGGTGGCGGTGGGCCAGGGCGTGCCCTGAATCTCTACCGGCTGGAAGATGACCGCTTCGGTGGCAGTGGGTGGTAGCGTCGGCGGGACGAAAGGCGACACGCCGAGATCCGGCGTGGCCAATGGCGTGGCGGCGGCGGCCATCTGCTGCTCAAGGGCAAGCTGCCAGTCTTGCGGCGGCGCGTCTGCTGGGGTTGGCGTGGCTGCCGGGATGGAAACCGTGACCGAAGGCTGGCTATTCTGCCACAGATACAGCCCCACCAGCGCGACCAGTGCGGCGACGATGAGCACCCCCTGTAGATGGCGCGTGCGCTCCATAGGCGTTTAGCTCCGCTGTGCGCCGCTCATTGGTCGGGCGGGACGGGGGTCGGCGTGCGGCGCACGGCGGGCGTAGGCGACTCGGTCGGCAGTGGAGGCGGCGGCACCTGAGTGGCCGCGCTGAGGAACCCTGCCAGTTCGTCCTGGTTGTACAGCTCTAACATGGCCGCTTCCCAGGTCAGCCCGCCGGTCTTGACCAGTTCCCAGAACTGAATGGCGCCGAAGTTATATTGCCAGGTGCGCTGCGCGGGCAGCCTTTCCCAGCCGAAGTCGTCGGCAAGCTGCGTCAAGTCCACGTAGTAGCCCGGCGGCGGCAGGGCTTTGAGCCGCCCGCCGCGCTCGTAATCCTCAACGGCGCCGCTGGTGCGCGCGGCGAAGTCCCAGGGCAGGTCGCGTAGTGGCTCGCCGAGCGCGCCGTTCTGCACGTCGTCCACCACGCGCACGAACACGCGCCAGTACGTGTTGATCTCCAGGTCTTCGCGCATTACTTCGATGGGGGCAGGCGGCCCGGCGTAGACCAGGTTGCGGTCAATGGCGATGGCGCGGCCCGGATAGTGCCAGTTCTGGCGCGGCTCGCCGGGATCGGGGGGGCGACCCTGCGGCCAGAAGGCGTCCTCCAGCCTGCCGAGGAAATCGTAGCCGACCTGTTCCAGCACCTTGATACGCAGCGCCTCGAATGAGTCGTTGACGCGGTCGGACAGGTACGCCTGGGGCGCTTCGACGTTGTTCAGGGGGGCCATGCCATAACGCCCGGTGGCTTGCAGGCGCTCATTTTCCACATAGAGGGGCTGCACTGACGCCGGGCCGGACGGGACGCCGCCGCTGGCGATCAACGAGCCGGGGAGCGGGGCGGCGCTCCAATGCGGATCGGCGGCGCGGAAGTCCAGGGCGATGGCGTCTGTCGCTGCGCCGAAGCTGCCCACCGTCCCGGCGATAAGCTGGCTGCGGTGCTCGTAGTCGAGCGTGTAGACGATGCTGCCATCGTTGGGTGCCCAGGCTGGCATCCGCCCCCGGCCAACAAGCGCAGGTGCCGACCCCGGCTGGTCAACCCGTTTGACGTAGACGCCTTCCACACCGTTGACAAGGGCTGTGTAAGCGATGCTGCTCCCCTCATGGCTCCAGGCGGCGTGGTCTTCGTGGATGTCGGGCGTGTCGGTCAGGTTGACGGCCAGGGCGTCGCCGCCGTCTTCGTCCAGGCCGAGGATGAAGATGTCGCGGCCCCCATCGCGCCAACTGGTGAAGGCGATGTGCCGGCCGCCTGGCCCCCAGGCCGGTTCGGTGTCGGGGCCGGGGGTGAAGGTAGCGCGCAGCGCGCCTTCGCGGGCGGCGCGGGCAGGGTCGGAACTGATGATGTAGATGTCCAGGTCTTGCGTATCGTCGTTGTAGCCCTCGTAGGCCAGGAACGCGCCGTCCGGACTCCAGGTGGGCGCGCCTTCAAAGCCCGGCGTATAGGTCAGCCGGGTGATTGCGCCTGTGTCCACCTGCATGATGTACAGTTCCCAGTTGCCGTCGCGCCGGCTGGCGAAGGCCAGGCGCGTCCCGTCCGGCGACCAGGCGGGATCGCGGTCGTCGGCGGGGCTGTTGGTCAAGCGGAGCGGGTCGCTTTCGCCGACGCCGATCACCCAGATGTCGTCCTGGCCGTTCTCGCGCAGCGTGTAGGCCAGGCTGCCGCCGGCGCGCAGCGGGTCGGGGATGGGCGTGGGAGTTGGCAGCGGCGTGGGGAACAGGGCGGTCGGCACGGGCGTATCTGCCGCCTGTGGCCACCCGCCGCCACCAGCGGGCAGCGAGTCACCACCATCGTCGGTGGTCTGGACGACGACGACCGCCAGCAGCAGGAGTAGCAACAGCACGGCGAAGGCGCTGAGGGCGCGGTTTTGGGCCAGCAGCGGGTCTTTGGTGATGGTGGGCTTAAGCTCAGCCTCAGCGGCGCGCTGAACCATGCGGTCGCGGCGGCGCGCAGGCGAGGCCCCTACCATTTCCTGAGTCGCCCCGTAGGCTTGTTGAGCAGTGCGGACGGTGCCGGTGAGCAGGCCGAACATCAGGGCGAGCAGTCCGATGACGCCGCGCACAATGGCAGCGAAAAACCCGAACACGGCCCGGCGCAGCCCGGCGGCCTGCTCAATGAGCGCCATCGCCGCCCAGGCCGCAATGCGTAGGGCTGCGTTGGCCAGGCGGTCGGTGACGCGGAACGTGCGAACTAACATGCTCCAAGCCCTATCGGTGCGCGCCGTCTCTGGTGACTGCGCGGCGGCAGTCACGAGCGAATTCTACATCCACACCCCAGCCAGCACAAACAGGGGGGTCTACGAACAAGTCGTGAATGTGTTTGTCCCCCCCATCCCCGGCCCTTCCCCCACGAGGGGGGAAGGGAGAAAAGCGGCGCCCTTCCCTCCGCGCAGCGTGGGGGAAGGGGTTGGGGAATGGGGGCACACGGCAGCCAGCACCAGCGCCATTTCAACCGAATTCGATACACTACCGGCTCCGGCAAGCACAGACGGTTCTCATGATGTGGGCACCAAGTCGCGGGCGAAGGCGTTCAGCGCCGCCGTGCCGCCGGTGTGCCAGAACAGCACGCGCTGCTCGCGGGCGAACGCGCCGCGCCGGATCAGGTCAAGCAGCCCGGCCAGGGCGCGCCCGGTATAAACGGGGTCTACCAGGATGCCTTCGAAACGGGCCAGCAGGCGGATAGCCTCGCGCTCCCGCTCGGTGACGACCGCATAGCCAGCGGCGCAGTACCCGTCGTCCACGAGGATCGCTTCGGCGGGTGGCGTCCAGTCCAGGCCGAGCAGCCGCGCACCGTCAGCGGCCAGGGTAGCGACGCGCGGGGCGAACGCGGCAGCGGGCTGATCCACGCTGATGCCCAGCAAGCGCACGGAGGCGGGGATGCCTGCCAGATGCGCGCCGAGGAGTATCCCCGCCTGCGTGCCGCCAGAACTGGTGGCGAAAACATGCGCGGCGAACCAATTCGGCGTCTCGACCTGTGTGGCGGCTTCGCGCATGGCGGCGACGTAGCCCATCAGCCCCAGGGCGTTGGAGCCGCCGTAGGGCACGACGTAAGGGCGGCGACCGACAGCGCGCAGCGATTCCTCGACGCGGGCGAGGGTCGCGGCATAGGGGGCGCGCTCACCCGTCCAGTGGATGGTCGCGCCGAGCAGGTGGCAGAGCAGCAGGTTACCGTCCGGCTCAGCCGGCGGCTGGCCGCCCGGCGCGTAGAGGACGAGGTGCGCGTCCAGCCCCAGGACGGCGGCGCCGGCGGCGGTCTGGCGGGCGTGGTTGGACTGGGTAGACCCGGCAGTGATCACGCAATCGGCCCCGGACTCCAGCGCGGCAGCCAGCAGGAACTCCAACTTGCGCGTCTTGTTGCCGCCGGTGGCCAGGCCCGTCTGGTCGTCGCGCTTGATGTAGAGGGCGGGGCCGCCGAGGTGCGCGCTCAGGCGGGGCAGCGGCTGGATGGGCGTGGGCAGCAGGGCCAGGGGCACACGCGGCAGCCGGTCGAAGGCGGCGAAGGGATCAGGTTGGGCGGACAAGGGCGGCCTCCATTCGGTATTGTCAGTGTACACTTAGCAACGAGTGCCTATACTGGCGTTGGGATCAGCCCGTAGTGATACCGTAGAAGCGGCAACAGGGCAATCATCTCTGCCCAGGTTGGGGTGAGTCATGGCGATTATCAACTTGCCGTCCCAACGCGAGCGCGGGACGGTGATTCTGGTCAGCGGGGAACGGGGCGCGGGCAAGACCACCGCGCTGCTGCGCGTGCGCGAGGCGGCGCTCGCCGCCGGGCTGACGACGGGCGGATTCCTGTCGGTGGCGCGCCTCGCGGCGGGCGAGAAGGTGGGCATTGACGTGATGGACGCGGCGACCGGCGCGACGCACGCGCTGGCCGAGGTCGGTGAAGGTGGGGCGCTGCGCACGGGGCGCTACCGCTTCCACCTGGCGGGAATCGCGGCGGGGCTGCGCTTCGCGCGGGCCGGGCAGGGCGCGGATGTCTTCTTCGCTGACGAGCTAGGCCCGCTGGAATTGGAGCGTGGCGAAGGCTGGACGGAAGTCCTGCCCGTGATCGCGGCGCGAGCGTTCGGCGCGGCCTTTGTTGTGGTGCGGCCCTCGCAGCTGGCAGTCGCCCGCGCGCGCCTCGGCCTGCCGGACGACACCCCCACAGCCGTTATCGGGGTTGGGGCGGGCCAGGCGGTCGCCGAGGCGCTCGCCGCCTGGATCACGCGCCGAGATGCAGACTAGTCCTCCCGCTTGGGGAAGATGGCGAAGGAGTCGTCGCGCCCGCGCTTCTTGCGGTCGCCCTCGTTGAGGTCAAGCACGCCCTCCAGGATGCCGCTAAACGCTCCGACGACCAGGCCGCCCAGGATGGCCCAGCCCAGCCCGTCAACGCTGAAACGACCGCCGGCGAGGGCGTCGGTGATCAGCAGCATGAGGCCGTTGATGACGATGGCGAACAGCCCCAGCGTCAGGATGATCAGCGGGCAGCTCAGGACGATGAGGAGCGGCTTGAGCACGGCGTTGACCAGACCGAAGATGAGCGCGACGACGAGCAGCGTCCCGATTTCATTGTCGCGGACGCCGATGCCTGGCAGCAGGGCGGCGGTCGCTGCCAGCGCGGCGGCGTTGACGATCAGGCGGAGCAGAAGGTTACGCATGGGTTGTCTCCTGGGCGGCGGCGGGCACTACGGCGCTCCGCCCGACGCGCGCTCGAATCTGCCGAAATTGTAGTAGGCGGCGCAGGCACCCTCAGCGGAGACCATCGGCGCGCCGAGCGGCTTGCGCGGGGTGCATTCCCTGCCGAAGGCCGGGCACTCGTTGGGCTTGAGGATGCCCTTGAGTACTTCCCCGGCGTGGCACAGCGGCGACTCTTCGGTCTGAATATGGCCGACGGCGAAGCGGCGCGCGGCATCGTAGGCGGCGTACTCGGCGCGAAGCTGCCAGCCGCTGCGCGGGATGAGGCCGATGCCGCGCCAGTTGCGGTCGCACTCCTCGAAGACGGTGTTGATCAGGTCCATGGCTGGGCGGTTGCCCGCTTCGACGACGACGCGGGCGTAGGCGTTCTCGGCGGTGGCGCGGCCTTCCTCAAGCTGGCGCACCGCCATGAGGATGCCCTGGGCGATGTCGAGCGGCTCGAAGCCGGTGACGACCATCGGCACACGGTAGCGGTCCACGAGCGGATGATACTCCCAATAGCCCATCACCGCGCAAACGTGCCCGGCCAGCAGGAAGCCTTGCACGTCCACGTCCGGCGCGCCGAGCAGCGCGTCGAGCGCGGGCGGCACGCGCACATGCGAGACGAGCATAGAGAAGTTGGGGATGCCGCGCAGCCGGGCCTGGTGGACGGCCATGGCATTGGCCGGGGCGGTCGTCTCGAAGCCGACGCCGAAGAAGACGACTTCCTTATCCGGGTTCTGCTCGGCAATGGCCAGGCATTCCAGCGGCGAGTAGACCACGCGCACGTCGCCGCCGCCCGCCTTCACCTGGAACAGGTCACCGCGCGAGCCGGGGACGCGCAGCATGTCGCCGAAGGAGACGAGGATCGTCCCCGGCAGGCTGGCGATGGCGATGGCCCGGTCAATCATCTCCTGGGGCGTGACGCACACCGGGCAGCCCGGCCCGTGAATCATGGTGATCTGCTCCGGCAGCAGTTGGTCAATGCCGTGGCGGATGATCGAGTGGGTCTGCCCGCCGCAGACCTCCATCAGCCGCCAGGGGCGCGTGGTGATGCGGTGGATTTCGTCGAGCACCTCGCGGACGCGCCGGGCGTCGCGGTATTCGGTGATGTACTTCATGGCGCGCTCTCGTCTGGCTACAGGGCCGGGTCAGCGGGTGGACGGCGCATCGTCCGGCGCGTCGCCCAACTCCTCGCCGAGCAGCCCGATCTGGTTGAACAGCTCCAGTGTCTTCTGCGCTTCGTCCTCGTCAATCAGATTGAGGGCGAAGCCGACGTGGACGATGGTGTAGTCGCCGATCTGCGCGTCGGGCACGTAGGCTAGGCATGTCTCGCGCACAACGCCGCCGAAGTCCACGCGGCCCATCTTCAGCCCGTTCTGCTCGTAGGTCTCAATGATCTTGCCGGGGATGCCCAGGCACATGGTCAGCGTCTCCTGTCAGGTGTGGCGGACGGTGGTGGCAGCAATGGCCGCCTGACCGAGGGCGAGGCCGCCGTCGTTGGGCGGCACAAGCTGGTGGGTCAGGACGGTTAATCCGGCGCGGCGCAGACGCTCGCCGGCGGCGCGCAGCAGCGTGGCGTTCTGGAAGACGCCGCCGCTGAGGGCGACGGTGGCGATTCCTGTCTCCTCGCGGGCCAGCAGGCAAATGTTGCACACGAGATCGGCCACGCCGTTGTGAAAGCGGGCCGATAGGCGAGGCACCGGCGCACCTTCCCGGCGATCCCGCAGCAGCGCCCGCAGTAGCGGGGCCGGGTCGAACAGATACGCGCCGGCCTCCCCGCGCTTGATGGCGAAGGGGTAAGCGCCGGCCTCGTCTGGATCGGCCCCCGCCTCCAGCCAGATAGCCGCCTGCGCTTCGTAGGTGACCTCTTGCAGCACGCCGCACAGGGCGGCGGCGGCGTCGAAGAGACGGCCCATGCTCGACGTGAGCGGGGCATTGAGGCGCTTCTCAAGCTGCTGGCGGATGATGGTTTGCTCCTGCGGCGGCGCGGCCATGACCGGCAGCAGGTCATCGTCCCAGGGCAGGCCCGCGCTCCACAGGTGGGCGAGGGCGGTACGGTAGGGGCGCAGCGTGGCCGCGTCCCCGCCGGGCAGCGGCACATAGCACAGGTGGGCGAAGCGCCGGAAGCCGTCGTAGCCGCCGATCAGAACCTCGCCGCCCCAGATTGCGCCGTCCGGCCCCAAGCCGGTCCCGTCAAAGATGACGCCGATGGCTGGTTCGCCGGGCGGCACTTTGTGCTCGGCCAGGCAGCTCGCCAGGTGCGCGTGGTGATGCTGCACGGCGACGCGCGGCTCCGGGCGGCGCAGGGCGTAGCGCGTCGCCAGGTAGTCGGGGTGGGCGTCGTGGGCGATGATCTCTGGCGTGATGCGGAACAGGCGCTCCATGTGGGCGATGCTGTGCTCGTAAGAGCGCAGCGCGTCGTAGTTGGCGAGATCGCCGATGTGCTGGCTGATGAAGGCGTGGGTGTCGCGGGCCAGGCAGAAAGTATTCTTCAGCTCGGCGCCGGTGGCCAGCAGCGGCGGGGACTCGAACGGCAGCGGCACCGGATAGGGCGCGTAGCCGCGCGAGCGGCGCAGGGGTAGCACGCCGCCCTCCGTGGCGCGGACGACGGAGTCGTCGCAGCGGATGTGAATAGCGCGGTCGTGCAGCAGGAAGGCGTCAGCCAGCGGGCCGAGCCGGGCCAGCGCATCGCCGTTGTCGGTGGCGATCGGCTCCTCGCTGAAATTGCCGCTGGTCATGACCAGGGCGGGCGGGAAGCCGGGCGTCTGCTGCAGCAGCAGGTGGTGGAGCGGCGTGTAGGGCAGCATGACGCCCAACTCGCGCAGGCCGGGCGCGACTTGCGGCGCGATGGGGCCGCCGGGCAGCAGCGGCAGCAGGACGATCGGGCGCTCGGAGCCTTCCAATGCGCGGGCTGCCGCTTCGCTGACCGCGCATACCTGCCGCACCGTGTCCAGATCGGGCATCATTACGGCGAAGGGCTTGGCGGCGCGGCCCTTGCGCGCGCGCAGCGTCCGCACGGCGGCGGGGTCGGTCGCGTCGCAGGCCAGGTGAAAGCCGCCCAACCCCTTAATGGCGACGATGTACCCGGCCTGCAGCAGGGCGCGGGCGGCGTCGAGCGGGTCGGCGGGCAAGGTGTCCCACTGCGGCGGCGCGCCCAGGGCGGGACTGGGCAGCAGCTCCAGGCGCGGCCCGCAGACCGGGCAGGCGTTGGGCTGGGCGTGGAAGCGCCGGTTGAGCGGGTCGTCATATTCGCGCTGGCAGTCCGGGCACATGGCGAAGGGGGCCATCGTCGTCGCGGGCCGGTCGTAGGGGATGTCCTGGATGATGGTGAAGCGCGGCCCGCAGTTGGTGCAGTTGGTGAAGGGATAGCGGTAGCGCCGGTCGGACGAGTCGCGGACTTCGGCCAGGCATTCGGGGCAAGTGGCCACGTCCGGCGAGATCGGCTGGTAGGCCCCCTCAACAGCCTGACTGTGACGGATCTCGAAGCGGGTGAAACCGTTGCCGGGAATGTCCTGGACGGTCACCGACTCGATGCGCGAGAGCGGCGGTGCTTCGGCGGTGATGGCCGCGAGGAATGCGTCCAGCGCGGCGGGCAGCCCCTCGACCTCGATATCCACGCCCGCCGACGAGTTGCGCACCCAGCCGCACAGGGCATGGCGCTGAGCCAGCCCGTAGATGAACGGGCGGAAGCCCACGCCCTGGACGACCCCGCTGACGTGAATGCGGCGGGCCGGTGGCATAGGCGCGCTCACCTTAACCTGCCGCGCTCCGGCTATCAAGCTGCCCGCGCAGCCAGGCGAACCAGGCGTCCAGGCCCTCGCCCGTGCGGCACGACACAGGGAAGAAAGCCACGCCGGGGTTGAGCGCCTCGACGCCCTGGCGGAAGTAATCCACGTTGAAGCCCATGTATTCCTGCAAGTCCATCTTGTTCAGCAGCAGCACGTCCGCGCCGCGAAACATGCCGGGGTACTTGTAGGGCTTGTCGTCGCCCTCGGGCACGCTGGCGATGACCACGTTGCGGTGCACGCCGAGCTTGAAGGCCGCCGGGCAGATCAGGTTGCCCACGTTCTCGATGATCAACAGGTCGAGCGCGGCTAGGTTCATCGAGGGCAGGGCGCGGTGAACCATGTTGGCGTCCAGGTGGCACTGCCCGCCAGTGTTGATCAGCGAGACGGGGATGCCCAGCGCGGCCAGTTCACGCAGGTCAATCTCCACGATGTCGCCGTCCATCACGCCGATGCGGATCTCGTCCATCAGCGCTTGCACGGTGCGCAGGATGACGCTCGTCTTGCCGCCGCCGGGCGAGGCCATGAAGTTGAGCGCCAGCACGCCGGCCTGGTCAAGCTGGGCGTGAATTTGCTCGGCCAGGGCGTCGTTGGCGCTGAGGATGTTCTCGACCACGGGGATTTTTTCGGTCATGGGTGCTCCAGTGTGGTTCGTGTGCTATGAGCCAGGCTGTGGCTCGGCCAGGTCAACGTCAATGCTTTCCAGGTAGAACTCCTCGCCGCCCGCGACGACAACCCTGCTGCTGCCGCAGGTGGGGCAGGCATAATCACGCTGGTTGAGCGGGAACTCGTTGCCGCATTCCTGGCAGCGCAGCGTCGCCGGGATGCGCGTGAAGCGCAGCACCGCGCCGTGCGCGATTGTCCCCTCGCTGATCATGTCCCAGTAGAACTGGACGGAGTCGTCCACAATGCTCGACAACTCGCCGATGACCAGGCTGACTTCCTTGATGCGCGCTGCTTCCACCTGGTTGGCGTGGCGCAGGGCGATTTCCAGGATGCTTTGGGTAACTCCCAACTCGTGCACGATGCGATGCGCCACCTGTTTTTCTAGACGGTCATCACGCAAATGATAGCACAATCCGGGCGGGCTTTCAGGTGACGAAAGTGACGCGCGCGGGGTGCCATTGCGCCATGCGCCGGATCAGAAGCCCTGGTAAATCCACTGCGGCGCGCTGTCCGCCGTGACGATGATGACCAGAGCGATGATGGCGCACAGCAGCAGGGCGAAGAGATTCTCGCGGCTGAAAACACGTTTCAGGATGGTGCGGACATGGGCGATCATAGGCCCTCACTGCTCTGGCTGAGCACCTGCTCAATGAACTTCTGGCGGTTGGCGGCGCGGGCGATCTTGCCGCTGGAGGTCTTGATCAGCCACTTGGGGCCGACGAGATGCACGTAGCGAGCGGTGGCGTCAGTGGTCTGGGCGACGCGGGTGCGAATAGCGCGGGTAGTCCCGGCGTGTGCTTCCGGGTTGTCGGTGTCCACTTCGCAGATGACGGCAATATCCTCGGTGCCCAGCGCCTCATTGGGCACGCCGAAGGCGACAGTGCGCCCCGGATGCACGCCGGGGATGTCGTTGAGGGCGTTCTCAATGTCCTGCGGGTAGATGTTCTTGCCGCCGACGATGATCAGGTCTTTCTGCCGCCCGGTGATGTATAGCTCGCCGTCCGCCAGGTAGCCGAGGTCGCCGGTGAAGTACCAGCCGCCGTCCAGGGCCTGGGCGGTGGCGTCGGGGCGGTGATAGTAGCCGCTGAGCATACAATTGCTGCGCAGGGCCACCTCACCGACGTGACGCTCCGGCAGGTCGTGGCGCTCGGCATCCACGATGCGAATCTCGGTGCGCGCGATCGGGCGTCCGCAGGAAACCAGGGCCACAGTCGGGCCGTCCGTGCCATCAGCGGGCAGGGCGCGGCGCTGCTCCATGAGCACGCGGCGATCCACGATGTCGAGGCGGGGCGGGGCGTCGAGCGCGCTCTGAGTGACGGCGAAGGTGTTCTCGGCCATCGCGTAGCAGGTGTGCAGGGCCAGCGGGTCAAGGCCGTGCGGGGCGTAGAACGCGCCGAATAGCTCGTGGCTGTCGTGGCGCACCGGCTCGGAGCAGTTGATGAAGGCGCGCACGCTGGAAATGTCCAGGCCGTCGAGCGCGGAGCGGCGCACGCGCGTCGCCAGGAAGTTGTAGGCGAAGTTGGGCAGCCAACAGAGCGTCCCGCGATGCTCGTGGATGGCGTGTAGCAGAATTTGCGGATCGCGCACCCAGTGGAAGGGCGACATCAGCACTAGGTGAATCCCCTGCACGATGGGCAGGATGAACCCGGCAATGAGGCCCATGTCGTGGTAGAGCGGCAGCCAGCTCACGATCACGTCGTCCGGGCGCAGGGCGATGGCGGCACTGTAGGCGGCGATCTGGTTGAGCACCGCGCCGTGCGAGAGCATGACGCCTTTCTGTAGACCCGTGCTGCCGGAGGAGTGTTGCAGGAAGGCGGTGTCTTGGGGGCGGGAGGGGGCGCGATCCAGATAATCGTCCAGGCGACCGCCCGGCTCAAGAGCAGCGATGCTGAGAATGGCGCCCAGGGTAGGGATGCCTTCCAGGTGGGCGCGCAGCGTCGGCGCCATGTCCGGGTAAGTGATGACTGCCTTGACCTCGGACAGGGCGACAAGCTGGCGCACGCTGTCGTAGTAGCGGTCTGGGTCGAGCTTGGGCGTCAGGAAGGGCATGATCGAAGGAACCGCGCCGAGCAACATCGCCCCCCAGAACGAATACAGGACTTCGGAGCCGTGCTGCAGCACGAGGACGACCAGATCGCCCGGTCGGACGCCGGCGCGTTCCAGCGCGTGGGCATAGCGCGCCGCCTGCTCGAAGAAGGCGAGAGTGCTGACCGTCTGCGTGCCGTCGGGCAGGATCAGCGTGAGCGCGCTACGCTCTGGCGAATCCGCGAGCAGGTCACGCGCGCAGTCAAGTAGGGTCGGCGGCAGGCGCTCCAGGCGAACCGGGACTGCTGGCGCAGGGTGCGCGGATGGGGGTGTTGGCATAGGGCGGTGCATTCTCCAGGGACAGATCGGCACACAAATACTCAAGAGCACGCCCATTATACCGGGTTCGGGACACGCGACCAGAGTACGCCCCCTGGTGCAGAAGAGCGCTTCACCGGTGAATAGTCCTCGTGTCCTTCTCGAATCTTCTTTGGTTTTTCACCAAATCCGTGTAAGCTAAGACACAAGCCTTGAACGGTGAAAATGGTGAATGTGCAATGTCGCAGGATACAAGCGGATACGCCCAATCCGTCTCGCGCGAGCAGTGGGGCCAGGCGCGGCGTAAGGCATTCTGGCAGAAGCTATCTAGCTCGTTTGGCCTGAGCCGCCAACCGACCGCCCTGCTGTCGTTTGAGGAAGTCCAACAGAAGCTGCGCCTGAACCAGAGCGCCTACCGGGGGCTGCAACAGGTTGACCTGGACAAGATCGTGGGCAGCGTCGGGCGCTACCACGATTTCACGCGGACGTTCCTGCCGCTGGTGGAGAGCGATGGACCGCGCTGGCAGCGTGTGGCCGAGCTACAGTGGGAGCAGGGCCTGCCACCGATTGAGCTATACAAGGTCGGCGACGTCTACTTCGTCAAGGATGGCAATCACCGGGTGTCGGTCGCGCGGCAGTTTGGCGCGACGATGATCGAAGCGTATGTGTGGGAATACGAGACGCCCGTCGGCGGCCTGTCGGCGGACGTGGACGATCTCATCGTCAAAGCCGAATACCGGGCTTTCCTCGACCGGACGCGCCTGGGCATGAGCCATCCGGGGCTGTCTATTCCGCTCACCGAGCCGGGCATGTACCCGGAGCTTGAGCTAGAGATCGAGCTATACCGGCGCAATCTGGAGCGCATTGACGGCGAGCCGCGCAGCTATGAGGTGGCGGCGGCGAACTGGTACGAGATGGTCTACACGCTGGCCGTAGACATCATCCGCGAGTCGGGCGTTCTAGATTTGTTTCCAGGGCGCACGGAGGCCGACCTGTATGTGTGGGTGATGCGCCATCGCCGCGAGCTATCCGAGCAGTACGGCGAGACTGTGCGGCTGCGCGACGTGGTGGCGCAGATTGCTGAGCGGCAGCGGCGACCCGGCCCGCTGGAGCGGGTTGTGCAGACGGCAGCGCGCTCGATGCGCAGCCTGGTCAGCAACCTGGCCCCCAGCCCCGACTCATCTGAGCAGTTCCTGATCCCGCCGGGAGATGACCAGCCGCTCGGCAAGCTGATGGTCGAAATGAACACCTTCCAGCCGGAGATGGCCTATCGCGGGCAGCGCGGCGAGGCGTGGCGTGAATGGCGCAGCGCCCTGCGCGCCAAGGTGATCGAGTTGCTCAGCTTACAGACCGCGCCTGGTGGAACAGTCCCGGTGGAGGTCGCCGAGCAGACGGTGGTCAGCGGCGTGGAGCGGACGAAGCTGTACTTCGAGGCGCTCGACGGTCTGCTGCTGCCGGCGTATGTGCTGAAGCCCGCCGGGGGCAGCAGCCCATTGCCCGGCCTGGTCGTCTTCACCGGGCACGGGACGATCCGGCAGACAGTGGGCCTGGACGCGGGGCTGCAACAGGCGAACACCCTGGCGTTGGCCCAGGCGGGCTACGTCACGCTGACGTTCGAGGAGCGCGGCTTCGGTGAGTTGGGCCAGGTTGATCACGAGAGCCTGGATAGCGCGGCGCGCCTGCTGGGCCGAACCTGGCTGGCGATGACGCTGGAGGACGGGCTGCGCGCGCTGGACTACTTGCAGACGCGCCCCGATGTCAAACCGGCCCACCTCGGCGCTACCGGCTTGGGGCTAGGGGGCGGGCTGGCTTTGTACCTGGCGGCGCTCGACGAGCGGGTGCGCGCGGTGGTCATCCAGAATTATGTTGGCGGCGGCATTGATGTGCTGGCGGTGCAGGGGCACGGCTGCGACTTCGTGCCGGGCCTGCGCCGCTATGCCGATTTCAGCGACGTAGCGCGCCTGATCGTGCCCCGCCCGGTGTTGTATGCTTATCCACGCGGGCGCCCGCTGACTTTTAGCGTGCGGACGTGGTTCGACCGCACCCGGCCCATGTATGAGGTGTTTAGCTGCCCCGACCGCCTGCGCTTTGTCGAGCACGAATTGGGCGACCGCTACGACAATGCGATTGCGCGGTTCTGGTTCGACCGCTGGCTGGTGGAGGAGGAGGACACCAGTGTGCTGCTGTGGGCGCCGCGCGAATAGCCCGCACAGCCCACGCTAAAACCCCGGTTGGCCTGCCGGGGTCTTCATTTCTATGGGGCGAGCTATATCGGTGATCAGATGGCGACAAGCTGGCCGGCGTTGAGGACGAAAATGGTGGCGCGGTGCTCGTCGGCGTCGGGCGGGGTGGGGCACGTCTGGCGGATGACGGCCAGGGCGTCGTCGAGCTGCTCGGCTGGCACACCGACGAGGAGCGTTGCGCTCTTGCGGCGCAGGAACCCGCCCAGGCTGCTGAATTGCGTGACGCGGAAACCGGCGTCAAGCAGGTGACGCAGCAGTGCATCATGATCTCCGCTGCGCACGACCACGATAACCAGCTTGATCGTCATGTTTGCTCGAAATGCTCCACGTCCAGGACGAAGACCGTCGCGCCGCCCACTTCGACCTCGACGAACGCGCCCATCATAGCCGCCGACTCGACCAGGTTCGGCCCGGCGGGGATCAAGCGGGTGCGCCGCTCACAGGTTTGTTTCAGGATGGCGATCACGGCGTCAACGTTAGCGTCTTCCACGCCGCAGAGGAGCGTCGTATTGCCCACGCTGAAAAACCCGCCGGTGCTGGCCACGCGGGTCACCCGGTAGCTACCCTCGTTGAGTGCTTTGATGGTGCGCTCTGCGTCCTGATCCTGGACAACGGCAATGATCAGCTTCATAAGGTAAACACTCCTGTTGGTTTCGCACTATAGCACAAAACGTCTTTCTGAGGCAATGTTTCGGGTACGCGGGCGGCGGTGGGGGTCCACGAACAAGCTGTTAGGGCTGGGCACTTGGGCGCTGGGATTGCCCCCCATTCCCCCACGCTGCG
>DYGW01000317.1 GCA_020724485.1 Thermoflexus sp.
GATCTTCCGTAACCTATCATTAACCGTCAACGCAATCTTATTTGTCCATCCCTCCCAGCGGAGAGGGGGCAAGCCGAGCGCAGCGAGGCTGGGGGTGAGGTCAATGCCCCCGCGTCAAGCGATTCGCTGACAACCTTTGCACGCCCTTGCCCGTATCTCCAGGGCTGCTGCAACGTCACAAGACAAAAGGGCTTTTCTGAGTTAGGGTAGTGTTGTGAGACAGAATCCCAGACAAAGACCTGACTAACCGGGTGATGAGCGCGCACTTGCTGGCGGCTGTTTGTCTTGTTTGTCTTGGAGGGGATTGTGACCAACGCATCTTGGCCCGACCAACGCCTGCTGCCCAATCTGCCAGGCACTTATGCGCTCGTTCTGCGGCTCGACCGTCCGTTGGTGCTGGCTGCCGGGCGGCTGGCTCCGGCAGCGTTGCGACCCGGCCTGTTTGTGTACGTGGGCAGCGGGCGCGGCCCCGGCGGGCTGCGCGGGCGGGTGGGCCGTCACCTGCGCGCGGACAAGAAAACACACTGGCACATTGACGCGCTGACGGCGCTCGCGCCGGTGATGCGCGTCTGGCTTGTCGAGTCCGCTGAGCGGCGCGAGTGTCTTTGGGCGCAGGCGATTCGTGCGCTGCCGGGCGTGACCGTGCCCATTGCCGGGTTCGGCGCGTCCGACTGCGCCTGTGGCGCGCACTTGCTGGCGCTGCCCGCTGACGGGATGGCGGCGGCGTGGGCAGCGTTAGGATGCCCGGCGGAAATCATTCTTTCGCCGTGACGGTGAAGCGCAGCGAGCACCCCAGCATCAGGCGCGTCTGGGCGTGGAGGACGGGCAGCGTCACGCACAGGGCGGTCAGGGTAGGCAGCAGGAGCAGGGCGATCCCTTCGGCCAGCCGCGCGCGCGCTGTCCAGGGAGTCGGGCGCGGCTGGCGCAGGCGCACGTCCCACGCCCACAGCAACGCCGACATTCCCGCGGTCACCAGCAGCGCCAGGTTGATGACCACAAACGGGGCGCTGAGCAGGTGGGCGCGCACCCAGCCCGGCGCGACCAGCGCCGGAAGCTGTGTTCCGGCGGCCAGCAGCAGTGCGCCCACCCCGGCAAGCAGGTTGTCGTGGGCCACGCGCCCCACCAACTGCAGCGCGGCGCGGCGCGGCGTCTCTGGGCTTTGCCGGGCGCAGGCCAGGGCGTAGCCGATCTCTCTGGCACCCCAGGCATGGCGCAGGGTCTGGCGGTAGCGGGCGGCCAGCGTCGCCCGGACGGTGCGCGCGGTCGTCGCGTGGGCCAGGAAGGGCAGGAAGACCGGCTGGACGCGCTGCCGTCCCCGCCGGGCGAAGAACGACTTGATGGCCATGTGCCATTCGTCGGCGATCACGCCAGCGTCCCAACCGCCGGCCTCGTCCAGCAAGCGCAGGCTGAGCGAATACGACGACATGGGCAGCGCCATCCACCAGGGCGCAGCAAGATAGGCCAGTTCCCAGGCGGACGCCTGCGCGTGCAGCGGGCGCAAGAGCGGGTGCGCCGCCCAGACGTTTCCGTGATAGCGGATCGGCGCCTGCCAGTACGTCTCGTGACGCGCCGGGTCGGTGGCGAAGAGCGTCGTCAGGCAGTCGAAGTAGGCCGGGTGCCACAGCGTGTCGGCGTCCATCACCGTCACGACGGTCTGATCGGGTGCGAAGTCAGCGTCGCCGGACAGAATGCGGCGGGCGCGGCTCAGCGCCCAGGCGAGGTTGGCCGATTTGCCCACAGTCTCGCCGGGGAGATCGGGGGGATGAACCGTGACCAGCACGCGCCGGAACCGGTCGGCGTAGGCGCGACGGAGGCGGTGAGCGCGGGCGGGAGCGCCGGGCGCTGCCGCTTCGACGGCCAGCACCACGCTCATAGACTGCTGGGCGTCGCTCCAGGCGGCCAGCCGGTCGAGGGCGCGGCGCAGCAGGGCGTCGCTCTCGTCCACGCTGGGCAGCAGCACCAGGTGATGTACTTCCTCGTGCGGCAGGCTATCCGGCTCGGCCCGCTGCTCGTACTCCGCGCGCCAATCAATGCACTCCCACTGGCGGACAAGCCGCAGCCCGTGCGCCTGGGCCGCCGCCGCAAGCACGAAGCGCGCGGCGACGTACACCGCCAGCAGCGCCGTCGTCCAGAGCAACGCCTCGCGTGCCTGCCAGACTGCCAGCAGCACGCCGGACACTACCAGCCAGGCCAGCACGCCCGGCAGGGCTTCGCCCGCACGCTGAAGGGCGCGGGCTGATTGCGCGCCCTGCGCTGGATGAGCAGTTAGTCTCTGGGCCGTGTCGGGTGTCTGGGTTGGCATGGTCGCGTGGTGGCGGGTGGCAGTGCGCGTCGCAGTGCGGCGGGGAGCATAGCAAACAGCAGCGGGCGCTGCAACAGGTTTCTTGGTTCTTGGTTTTTGGTGATTGGAGCTTTGTTTCGGGCTCACGGGTAGAACGAGTGCAAGCAGACCAATTGGGCGATGAACCCCCT
>DYGW01000049.1 GCA_020724485.1 Thermoflexus sp.
CGCGGCTGCTCGACCGGACGCCGCCCGTCCAGCAACAGGTAAGCCGCCGCGCGCTCGACATTGGCCACGCCCGCGCCGCGCAAATCTTCCAGGCTGCGCAGCCGTCCCCCCCGCCGCGCGGCCAGGATGCGCTCCGCGCCCTTCGCGCCGATGCCCGGCACGCGCATGAGCGCCCGCCGCGTGGCTGTGTTCACTTCCAGCGGGGCCTCGCGCAGATGGGCATCGGCCCAGGCGCGCTTGGGGTCTACGTGGAGCGGCAGATTGCCGCTCGCCGTGAAGGGCATTTCCTCCAGCCCGAAGCCATAGTCGCGGATGAGGAAGCTCGCCTGGTAGAGGCGAATCCGCCGCGTGTCGTTCGTAGGGGTGACATTATCGAGCGGCGTATCGGGGACGGGCCGGAACGCCGAGAAGTAGACGCGGGCCAGTCCCAACTGGCGGTGCAGGTGCTCGGTGGCGCTGAGCAGCTCGACATCCGGCTCGCCCGCCGGCCCGACGACGAACTCGGTCGTGCTGCTGGCGCGCAGCCGCCCTTCGCTGGACTGGCGCAGCTCGTGCACCCAGCGCAGCGGGTCGAGCAGCTCGGCGGCGAACTGTTTGCTGGGGGCGATGCGCGCCAGGCGGTCGGCAGTCGGCGCTTCGAGGTTGGCCGAGACACGGTTGGCCAGAGTCATCGCCCGCAGCACCTGGTCGCGCTCCGCGCCAGGCATGATCTTCAGGTGGATGTAGCCGCCGAAGTGATACTTCTCGCGCAGGATGGCCCCCACGTCAAGGATCGCGTCCTGGCTGCTGACGCCGCCGCGCACCACGCCCGACGACAGGAACAGCCCCTCTACCGCGCCCGCCCGGTAGAGCGCCATGAAGCCGCGCGCCAGGTCGTCGGGGGTGATCTTGACGCGGGGCATGGCCGAGCGCCCGGCGCGAAACGGGCAGTAGAGGCAGTCGCGCTCGCAGGCGGTGGTCGTCATCGCCTTGAGCACGGGCATCCGCCGGTTGCCAGCGACGACGTGGGTGATGCACTCGCTCAGGTCGGGGACGTTGCGGCGGCGGCGGGCGGGACGCTCGCGTTCGGGCGCGTCGCCCACCGACTCAAAGTCCGCCGTGCCGCGCAGGCGTTCGAGCAGGTCGTGGCCGTCCATGAGACACCTGGTTTTCGCTCGCCCGATGATGACTCAAGTATAGCGAACTTTTGTTCTAGGAGCAAGATAAACATCTCCGGCTGTCCTGCAGCCGGAGATGGCCCGTATTGAGCGGACAGGGCGGGCTAGTCTTCGCCGCTGTCGCCTTCCTGGGCTACGGCAACTTCCTCGATCATCCCCAGCAGCGGGTCGGGCTGCGCCGCGCTGAATTCGTGATCGCGGGCACGCCAGATTTCGCTGGCGCGGTCAATGAACAGCACCCCGTCCAGGTGATCGATCTCGTGCTGGAACACGCGCGCTAGCCACCCTTTGGCCTTGATGCGCATCTCTTTGCCCGTGCGATCCTGCCCGCGCACCGTTACGGCAGCGTGACGGCTCACCGTCCCATAGTAGCCGGGGATGGACAGACACGCCTCGACGCCGTCGACCATCGCGCGCGAGGCGCGCACGATCTCCGGGTTGATCACCGTATAGAGCACGCCCGCGTCTTCGCCGTATTCCTGCTTCGATTCCTCGTCGTCGGGCAGTTGCACGACGATCACCCGCTGGCTGACGGCCACCTGCGGCGCAGCCAGGCCCACGCCCGGCGCGGCGAGCATCGTTTCGACCATGTCGTCAATGAGCGCCTGTAGCTTGGGATCGCCGAAGTCGCGCACTTTGTGCGCCTTCTTGCGCAGGATCGGGTTCTGCGGGGTGATAACTTCACGAATAGCCATGAGTACGACCGCTTTCCATAATCGCGCTTTGCCTGAGGGGATTGTAGCGAATCCGAGGGCGCGTGCAAAGCGGCACGCTACGGCCATCAGGATTAACACGGGCACAGGACACTATGCAGTGATGCCCAACCAGGCGGTGTCGTTCTTCAATCGCTTCAATTGGATGGCCATCGCCTCGCCAACAAGACAAGCAGAGTCACCAGGCAGCCGGAATGAAAAAAGGACCGCTGAGCGGTCCTACATCTGAGCTGGACGGGTGGGGGAGAGATGCTCTAGGGTAAGCGGGATTGGGGCCGGGAGCATTTCCAACTCAAATGCAACCCTAATTGTAATGTCCTGATGTTACGCGCGCCATTACAATTTGGTCGAATTTCATCGTCGCGCCAGAGCAAGTGCCCCGGCGCACTATCCCTACACCCTAAAGCACCGCTTCAATGCGTTCCAACAACAGGCGAGGCGAAAAGGGTTTGATGATGTAGTCGTTCGCCCCGGCCTCCAACCCGGCCTCGATATCGGCTTGCTGCCCGCGCGCGGAGATTAAGATCACGGGCGGGGCCGCGCTGCCATAGGCGTGCTTGACTTGCCGGCAGATCTCCAGTCCATTCGCGCCGGGCAGCATGATGTCGAGCAGCAGCAAATCAGGTCTCTGCTCCAGCGCACATGCCAGGGCTTCGTCGCCGTCCTCAAACGGAGTGACGATGTACCCGGCAGATTCCAGCCGGCGCTGGATGAGGCGCAGAATGTGAACTTCGTCCTCAGCCACCAGGATTGTGATCATGATGTCCCTCGCGTTTAGCACCCCTCCACTTACTTCCGGCAATGGCTGGCGTAGAATGCGCTCCTCGTACCACGCCAGCTACCGAACGCGACCGGCTTTGAGTATCCACGTGCTCTTCTCAGCCCCAATGCTACGCCTGTTGGCACTGCGCACGGCTACGTATTGTACCACTTTCGGCGAAATTCATGTGAGCTTTGTGGAGGGGAAGCGGCGAGGCTGCGTCAGTGGGCCGAGCGGGGGTGAGGCTAACCCAGGGCACAGCGGAGCAGAAGCCCCTACCTGGCGGGTTTCGCAGGCGGGTCCTCAGCGGGTGTGCGCGGGGACGCGGGGGTGGTCACCTGGGCGCGCTCGGCGAGCGTGAAGCAGTAGCCGACGCCGCGCGCGGTCAGGATGTACTGGGGGCGGCGCGGGTTCGGCTCCACTTTGCGGCGCAGCCGGTGCATGTGCACGCGCAGCGTGTCCTCATAGATGTTCTGCCCCGGCCACACGCGGCTGAGCAGCACGCGCGCTGGCACCGTCTGGTCGGCGCTGCGCAGCAGAATGTGCAGGATATTGGCCTCGATGGGCGTGAGGGGGAAAGTGCGCTTGCCCGCATACAGCACGCTCTGACCAAAGTCAATAGCCAGCCAATCGTCAATACACGTGATGCGGCTCTGCAGATCGGGCAGGTTGGGGATGCGGCTGAGAACGCGGTAGATGCGCGCGGTTAGCTCGCGCATGTCAAACGGCTTGCGCACATAGTCCTCGGCGTACTGCAACAGCCCTTTAACCACAATGTCTGTTTCTTTGTGCCCGGAGATGAAGATGATCGGCACGTCGCCCAGCGCCTTGAGCCGGCTGCTCAGCGCGAAGCCGTCCATGTCGGGCAGGCCGAGGTCAACCAGGGCCAGGTGCGGCAGCCCGTGCTGCCGGATGTATTGCAGGAAAGTGGCAGCGCTGGCAAAAGTGGCCGTCTGATAGCCCTCCGCCTCCAATCCCTCGCGGATCAGATCGGCCAGAGCCTGATCATCGTCAACGACGGCCACGCGCCATTGGTCGTAATGGTTCACGTCAAGCTACCCTTCTCTCCCTCATGCGACCTGTGGGCACATCTTTGCACGCCAGCCTCAGAGAGACACCGCTCAGCGCGCCCGGCTGTTCCGCCGGGTTTTAGAGGGCGGAACAAAGCGCCGCCCCTACGAACCCGCCAGGTTCGGAGGACTGTTCGAGGGCGTGCAAAACCCATCAGGCAGGGACGCTGCGCTCTGGAGGGGCGTATCGCCATACGTCCCTATGTGACCTCACCCCCGCTCGGCGCTGACGCGCCTCGCTGCCCCCGATTTGCATGGCCGATCCGGGCCGTGCTAAGATAGCCCGCACGAGCCGGGCCACTGCGCTCCCAGTGTAACACACTCTGCCATTTTGCCTAGCAGCAGGTGAGGAAAGTGCAGTGCAGCCGGCGTACAATCGCTCGTAGTTGCGAGTTGTGAGTCTTGAGTCGTGAGTCTGGAGTCTTGGGTCTAGAGTCTGGAACACAGCGCAATCTCACAACTCATGACTCACGACTGACTCACCCCAAAGGCCATGCCCAGCCTGCACACTGCCCGCCTCGCCCGCCAGCGCCGCCGTCGCCGCCGCGACCAGGGACTGACGGCTCCGCGCCTGCTGCGCTGGGCCATCGTCGGGGCGGTCGTCCTGACCGCCCTGCTGCTTGTCCTCGCCGCCGGGACTGCGACGGCGTTTGTCGCCATCTACGCCCACTACGCCCGCCAGCTTCCCCCCGCCGAGCGCATCACCGCCGCCGAAGAAGAGGCCTTCCTCACCAGCGTCTTCTATGACCGGTCGGGCGGCGCTGTGCTCTACGAGGTGATGGACCCCACCGGCGGCGACCGCCGCTGGCTCTCTGTGGGGCAGATTCCGCAGTATTTCCTGGACGCGACAGTCGCCATCGAGGATGCTTCTTTCTACGCCAACCCCGGCTTCGACCTGCGCGGTATGGCTCCCCCCCTGTGGAGCAACCTCACCGGCGGTCAGTTCCAGGGCGGCAGCACGATCACCCAGCAGCTTGTGCGCAACGTGCTGCTGGACGAAGCCGAGCGCCGCGCCATCAGCTACGACCGCAAGGTGAAGGAAGTGATCCTGGCGAGCGAGATCTCGCGCCTGTACAGCAAGGAGCAGATTCTCGAATGGTACGTCAACACCAACTTCTACGGCGGCTGGGCCTACGGCATTGAGGCGGCGGCGCAGCAGTATTTCAGCAAGCCCGCCCGCGACCTGACCCTGGCCGAAGCGGCGATGCTGGCCGCCATCCCCCAGTACCCGCTGCAAAACCCGATTGACAACCCCCAGGCGGCCAAGCTGCGCCAGGAGATCGTGCTGCAGACGATGGTTGCCCAGGGGTACATCACCCAGGCGCAGGCCGATTCTACCATCCAGGAACCGCTCATTGTGCGGCCCTTCGCCGACCGCTACGACATCGTCGCCCCGCACTTTTCCACCTACGCGCGGGCCGAAGCCGAGGCGATCCTCAACGACCTGGGACTGGACGGCTCGCGCCTGGTCACGCGCGGCGGGCTGCGTGTCTACACCACACTCGACCTGGACTTGCAGCTTCAGGCCGAGTGCGTGGCCCGCGCCCAGGTGCTGCGCCTGGATGGGAACGACCCGACCATCACGCCCAACACCAGCGCCGGGACGCCGTGCGCCGCCGCCGCTTACCTGCCGCCGCTGCCCGCCGAGATGAGCGGCGCCGAGCGCGAAGTGACCAACGCCGCTGCCGTCGTGCTGCGCGCCGAGACCGGCGAAATCCTGGCGATGGTCGGCAGCGTTGACTTCTGGGACCAGGGCATCCAGGGCAGCTACAACACGGCGTTGGCCCAGCGCCAGCCGGGGTCGGCCTTCAAGCCAATTGTCTACACCGCCGCGTTCCTGCAAGGGGCGCTGCCTGGCTACCCCAACGGCATCACCGCGGCAACGATGACCTACGACGTGCCCATTGAGTTCGACAACGGCGGCCAGCCCTACACGCCGGTGAACATTGACCGCCAGTATCACGGCCCGGTCAGCGTGCGCGCGGCGCTGGCCAACTCGTACAACGTGCCGCCGGTGCAGCTTGTCAACCTGATCGGCCTCGGCCCGGTGATTCGCACGGCGCACCGCCTGGGCATTAACTCGCTCAACCAGGCCGACCGCTACGGTTTGGCGCTGGCGTTGGGCAGCGGCGAAGTGTCGCTGCTCGACCTGACCTACGCCTTCAGCGTGTTCAACAGCGGCGGCACGATGATCGGGATGCCGGTGCACAAAGATCAGAACATCCCCGGCTTCCGCACGCTCAATCCGGTGGCCGTGCTGCGCATCGAGGACGCCGATGGGCGCGTGCTATGGCAGTACGGCGAGGAGACGCACACCTACCAGCGCCGCCTGATCCTAGAGCCGGCGCTGGCCTACATCCTGACCAACATCCTGGCCGACAGCGCGGCGCGCGCCCCGGCCTTTGGGCGCGGCGCGCCGCTGGAGCTTTCGCGGCCCGCTGCCGTCAAGACCGGCACGACCAACGACAACCGCGACAGTTGGACGGTCGGCTACACGCCGCAGATCGTGACCGGCGTGTGGGTTGGCAACAACAACAATCACGGCATGACCGATGTGACCGGCACGACCGGCGCTGCTCCGATCTGGTACGCGATCATGGAGTACCTGCACGCGCGCGACGCCCTGCCCCCCCGCGAATGGGAGCGCCCGGCGACCGTCGCCGAGCGCGTGGTGTGCGAGGTCTCTGGCCTGCTGCCGACGCGCTACTGCCCCCAGACGCGCGAGCTATTCTACGTAGACCCGCAGCGCAGCATTGACACACAGCCCACCCAGGCGGACACCTATTGGAACAACTACCGCGTCAACGTGTGCACGGGGCTGCTGGCTAATGCCTCGTCACCGGCGGGCTGCGTCGAGGACGTGGTCTACTTCGATTATCCGCAGGAGACGCGCGCCTGGGCGCGCGAGACCGGGCAGCGCTTCCCGCCATCCGAGTACGATCCAGTGGACACGGCCTCGCCCTCCAGCCCGGTAGCCATCGTCTCACCGCCGTTCCTGGCGCGCGTGGCTGGCGCCGTCGAGGTGCGCGGCAACGTCACCGGCGAGGGTTTCGCCTACTTCCGCCTCGACTACGGGGCAGGCCCGCAGCCGGATGTCTGGCTGCAGATCGGCGAGGAGCACACGACGCCGGGGCGCGATATCGCCCTGGGCACCTGGGACACGACCGGCCTCAGCGACGGTGCCGTGTATACGCTGCGCCTGACGATGGTGCGCGCGGACAACAGCCTGGAACGGGCCTATGTCTCGGTTACTGTGGACAACCAGCCACCCCAGGTAGCCCTGGCCGAGCCTGCGCCAGGGGGCCGTTACACAGTGGGCGGGGACCTCTACGTGCCGCTGCGGGCCGAGCCGGACGACAACGTACAGATGGCCTACGTGGAGTTTTACAAGGACGGTGAGCTGGTCGCCACCAGCGAGGAATGGCCGTACACGGCGCGCTGGATGCTCGGCGAGCCAGGCGAGCACACCTTCTGGACGGTCGCCTATGACGCGGCGGACAACCGCGCCGAGTCCGAGCGGGTGACAGTGACCGTCGCGCCGTAGGGATGCTCGTTTGCGCGGGGTGCGAGGCTTCCGTCGCTCAAGGGCGATGGCGGCGCTCTAGCTCGGCGGCAACATCGCCGGGCGTCAGGCCGCGCTGGGCGAGCAGCACCAGACAGTGGTAGACCAGATCGGCCAGCTCGCTGATCACCCGGTCATCGCCCTGACCTTTGGCCGCCAGGATGACCTCGACCGCCTCCTCGCCGATCTTCTTGACGATCTCGTCTTCGCCAGCGCTGAGCAGTTGGTTGGTATAGGAGCCGGGCTTGGGGTGAGCCTGGCGGTCGGTGATCGTCCCGAACACGTGAGAGAGAATGTCACTCACCTAGCGCCTCCAGGGTGCGAAAGAAACAACTCACCGCGCCGGTGTGGCAGGCCGGGCCAGCAGGAATCACGCGCACGAGCAGCGCATCGGCGTCGCAATCCACCCAGATGCCCGTCACGCGCTGGGTGTGGCCGCTGGTCGCGCCCTTGTGCCATAGCTCGCCCCGGCTGCGGCTCCAGAAGTGAGTCTCGCCCGTCTGCACCGTCTGGCGCAGGGCGTCGGCGTTCATCCAGGCGACCATCAGCACCTGCTCGCTGCGCGCGTCCTGGACGACTGCCGGGATCAGCCCGTCGGGGGTCCAGCGCAGCCGGGCGATCGCGGCGTCAATGTCCATCGCCCCTCGCCTCCACGATGCGCACCGGGACGCCCTGATCGCGCAGGTACGCCTTGACCTGGCTCACGCTGAGCTGCCGGTAGTGGAACAGGCTGGCGGCCAGCGCTGCGTCTGCGCCGCCCTCGACCAACGCCGCGCGGAAGTGCTCCAGCGCGCCCGCGCCGCCCGACGCGATGACGGGGATGCTCACCGCGTCGCTGATGGCGCGCGTCAGGGCGATCTCGTAGCCGTCCTGGGTGCCGTCGCGATCCATGCTGGTCAGCAGAATCTCGCCCGCGCCGCGCCGCTCGACTTCTGCCGCCCAGGCGACGGCGTCAAGACCGGTCGGCGTCCGCCCACCGCTGACGTAGACTTCGTAGTAGTCCCCATTCCAGCGCGCATCAATGGCGACGACGACGCACTGCGCGCCGAAGCGCAGCGCCCCCTCGCTGATCACATCGGGGGTGCGCACGGCGGCGCTGTTGATGGCGATCTTGTCGGCCCCGGCGAGCAGGGTGGCGCGCATGTCGGCGACGGTGCGCAGCCCGCCGCCCACGCAGAAGGGGATGAACACGGCGTCGGCCACGCGACGAACCACGTCGAGCATGGTCTCGCGGCCCTCGTGCGTGGCGGTGATGTCCAGAAAGACCAGCTCATCCGCGCCTTCCTGATCGTAAATCACTGCCTGCTCAACCGGATCGCCGGCGTCGCGCAGATTGACGAAGTTGATGCCCTTGACGACGCGCCCGGCGTGCACGTCCAGGCAGGGAATGATTCGTTTGGCGAGCATAGGCGATCCTTGAGCGATCTTCGCGATCCGGCAGGTGGCCCCCTATTCTACCCGAATCTGCCCCCAACATCACCCAGCGGGCGGCGTAAAAAGGCTGCAAAAATCATTGACATCCGCCGCCGCCGCCGCTATACTCTGCGCCATGATCGCGCCGCAGGCTCACGTTCACGCGCACCATCATGATCAGACCCCCGACCGGCGGTCCGCTGGCGCGTGGATGCTGTGCGTCTGAGCGTGTGACAGACGCAGGAGATCACTGAGCGCCTCCCGGCCCGCCGGGGGGCGTTTTTATTTGTTCGTGTAGAGGGCCAGCGGCCCTGGAGACTCCCCATGTCCGAACAGATTCGCATCGCGCTGCCCAGCAAAGGGCGCATGGAAGGCGAGACGCTCGATTTCCTGGCCGAATGCGGGCTGCGCGTGCACAAGCCCAATCCCCGGCAGTACACGGCGACGCTGCCCGCCCTGCCGGAGGTGCTGGTTTTGTTCCAGCGCGCCCGCGACATCCCGCTGAGCGTGGCGGCGGGTGATGTAGACCTGGGCATCACCGGCTACGACACGCTCTTCGAGGCATTCGGCGAGGGGGCAGGAGACGTGATCGTGGTGCATGAGGCGCTCGGCTTTGGCGAGTGCCAGTTGGTGCTGGCCGTGCCGGAGGAGTGGGACGTGATCACTGTCGCCGACCTGGCCCGGCGCAGTGCGGGCCGCGAGTTGCGCGTCGCCACCAAATACCCGCAAAGCGTTGGTCGCTTCCTGGCGGCGCGCGGGGTAACCAACGTGCGCATCGTCAGCGCCGACGGGGCGCTGGAGTCCGCGCCCGTTGTCGGCTATGCGGATTTCATCGCCGACATCACCAGCACGGGCACGACCCTGCGCGAAAATCGCCTGCGCGCCCTCGACGACGGCACCATCGTCGGCTCGCAGGCGATTTTGATCGGCAACCGGGCGGCGTTGACGGAGCGCCCCGATGTGCTGGCCGCCACCCGGCAGATGCTGGAATTCATCGGAGCGCACCTGCGCGCGCGCGGCCAATACATGATCTTCGCCAACATGCGCGGCAATTCGATGGAAGACGTGGCGGCGCGCGTCTTCAGTCAGCCTGACCTGGGTGGGCTGCAAGGACCGACCATTGCGCCGATGATCACCCGCCAGGAGGTCGGCCAGTGGTGGGCGATCAATATCGTGGCCCATGCGCACAAGCTCTACGAGGTCATTCGCCAGATTCGCGCCATCGGCGGCAGCGGCGTGGTGGTGACGCCGGTGACCTACATCTTCGAAGAAGCACCAGAGCGCTACCTGCGCCTGCTGTCTACGCTGAACGGAGAGGACGCATCCCTATGAGCACGCTACGCATCTACGACGACCTGCGCGAAGCCCGCGCGACCATCCTGCGCCGCGACTCGCTGCGCGACGTGACTGTTCCCGCCTGGCTCAGCGAGAGTCTGGAGAAGCTGTTCGGCGAGCCGGTGATGCCCGACGAAGCAGTGCGGCGTATCATCCGCAGCGTGCGCGAGCGCGGCGACGCCGCCCTGCGCGACTGGAACGCCCGCATAGACGGGGCGCAACTCGACACGCTGGCCGTGCCGGAAGACGAGATCGCGGCAGCGCTCGACGCCGTCCCCGCCGAAGTCGCCGACGCCTTGCGCTACGCCGCCGAACGCATCCGCCGCTTCCACGAAAAGCAGCCCGTCACCGGCTGGGTGGACGCGACGCGCGAAGGGGCGCTGGGACAGCTCATCCGTCCGGTGGACTCGGTGGGCGTGTATGTGGCAGGCGGCACGGCTCCGTTGCCTTCGTCGCTACTGATGAGCGCCATCCCTGCGCAGGTGGCGGGCGTGCGCGAGATCGTCGTCACCACACCGCCCGGTCGTGGTACGGGGGCGGTCCCGCCGGTGATCCTGGCGGCAGCGGCGGTGTGCGGGCTGACGAAGGTGGTGCGCGTGGGCGGAGCGCAGGCCATCGCCGCTCTGGCCTATGGCACGGAGAGCGTGCCCCGCGTGGCCAAAATCGTCGGGCCGGGCAACCTGTTCGTCACGCTGGCCAAACAGCAGGTCTATGGCGACGTGGGTCTCGACGGGTTGCCGGGGCCGACCGAGACCATGGTCATCGCCGACGAGAGCGCCAATCCCGCCCTGGCCGCCGCCGATCTGCTGGCGCAGGCCGAGCACGACGTGCTGGCTTCGGCCATACTAGTCACGCCGAGCCGCGCCCTGGCGCAGCGCGTGGCGGCAGAAGTCGAGCGGCGTGCAGGGACGCTCAGCCGGGCCGAGATCATCGCGCAGTCGCTGAGCAGCCGCAGTGGGGCGGTGATCGTGCGCGATCTCGACGAGGCATTCGTCGTGGCCAACGACTACGCTGCCGAGCACCTGTGCCTGCTGGTCGCCAGTCCCTGGGACTGGGTGGGGCATGTGCGCAACGCGGGCGGCGTGTTCCTGGGCGAAACGTCGTTCGAGGTGCTGGGCGACTATGTGGCCGGGCCGTCGCACGTCATGCCGACAGGAGGCACGGCACGTTTTGCCTCGCCGCTCAATGTGCTGGATTTCGTCAAGATCACCAGCCTGGTGGGGCTGGAAGCGCGCGCAGCGTCCGAGTTGAGCGAAGTCGCGGCAGTGTTGGCCCGCGCCGAAGCGCTGACGGCGCACGCCGCCGCCGCCGAAGCGCGCATCGGGCGGTAGGAAGTAGGGGCGGGTTTGCAAACCCGCCCCTACATGCACCAGACAGGACGCACGAGTCAGTGTTTTCGCCGGACAGGATGAGATCAGATGACCGAGATTCTATCTTCTCGCGTAGCAGACAAAGTGCGCGTCCGCGCAGACATCGCCGCCATGCAGGCGTATTCGCCAACCGCCTCGCTGGAAGTGTTCGCGGCACAGCTTGGCCTTCCGGCGGAGCGGCTGATCAAGCTGGATGCCAACGAGAACCCCTACGGCCCGTCGCCGCGCGCACGGCAGGCGCTGGCGTCGCTGGAGACGACACACATCTACCCCGATCCGGAAGCGCGTGCCCTGCGCGCCTTGCTGAGCGACTACGTGGGCGTGAACGCCGATCATATCCTGGCCGGAGCGGGCGCGGACGAACTGATCGCGCTGACCCTGCAACTGTTCGTCGAGCCGGGCGACACGGTGATCAACGCGCCGCCGACCTTCAGCATGTACGCTTTCGACGCGCCGCTGGCCTTCGCCCGCGTGGTAGACGTGCCCCGCCGCGCCGACTTCTCGCTCGACGTAGAGGGGATCGAGGTAGCGGCACGCGCGTCCGGAGCCAAGCTGCTGTTTCTGTGCTCGCCCAACAATCCCGATGGCAGTCTGATCGCGCCGCAGACGGTCGAGCGCCTGCTCGATCTGCCGCTGGTCGTGGTGCTGGACGAGGCGTATATCGAGTTCAGCCGGGCGGAGAGCCTGGCCCGCCGCGTGCCAGAGACTCCCAACCTGATCGTGCTGCGCACGTTCAGCAAGTGGGCCGGGCTGGCGGGATTGCGTATCGGCTACGGCATCTTTCCGCGCGAGATCATCGCGCACCTGTGGAAAATCAAGCAGCCGTATAATGTGAACGTGGCGGCAGACGCGGCGGCGCGGGCTTCGCTGGCCGATCTGCCGTATCTGCGGGCGAACGTGGAGCGGCTGATCGCCGAGCGCGAGCGCCTGGGACGCGAGCTGGCGAGCGTGCCCTACCTGCACCCCTACCCCAGCCGCAGCAACTTCGTGCTCTGCCGGGTGACGGGCATGGACGCGGCTCAGTTGCGGCGGCGGCTGGCTGAAGAATACGGCATCCTCATCCGCTATTACAGCACGCCGCGCCTGCGCGATCACGTGCGCATCAGTGCCGGGACGCCCGCGCAGACCGACGCCTTGCTCGCCGCGCTGCGGGAGATCGGGGAGACTTCCGAAGTCTCCAAGACTTCGGAAGTCTCAGAGACTTCGGAAGTCTAAGGGCGGGGACGCCCGCGCAAATGAACACGCTGCACGTGATCGAGTAGGCGAGGAAAGTAGGGACGTATTGATGCAGATTAACGAATTGGCGCGGATACCAGGAACGGCTGTAGGGGCGGGTTTGCAAACCCGCCCCTACGGGAACACGCCACCAGCCGCCCGCGCCATCGAGCGACAGGATGTTCTGGCTAATTTCTTAAAGAGCATCAATACGCCCCTACAACGAAAGGACACAACTTGATGACCGGACGCACCGCCACCATCACCCGCCACACCAACGAGACGCAGATCGCGCTGACCCTGGCTCTCGACGGGACGGGCGCAGCGCAGATTGACACCGGCGTTGGCTTCTTCGACCATATGCTGCATCACGTCGCCCATCATGGCCTGTTCGACCTGACGGTGCAGGCCACCGGCGACCTGATCGTGGACGCACACCATACGATCGAGGACGTGGCCATCTGCCTGGGCCGCGCCCTCGATCAGGCGCTCGGCGACCGGGTGGGCATCGCCCGCATGGGCCATGCCTATGTGCCAATGGACGAGGCGCTGGCCCGCGTCGTGGTAGACCTCAGCGGGCGGCCCTATGCCGTCATTCAGGCGGACTTCAGCGCGCCGCTGATCGGGCAGATGCCCTCGTCGCTGATCGCCCATGTCCTGGAAACAATCGCTTTCAATGCGCGGATGAATCTGCACGCTGCCGTGCTCTATGGCCGCGACGACCATCACAAGGCTGAGGCACTGTTCAAGGCATTGGGCCGCGCGCTGCGCGTAGCCGTCGCGCTCGATCCGCGCCGCGGCGACGTGCCCAGCACGAAAGGAACATTGACCGGATGAGCGCACCACAAACACCCCTCGATTCCACTCTGCTCGACCGGGCGCGGGGCTGCGCTGTTGGCGCGGCCATCGGTGACGCGCTGGGGATGCCGCTGGAGGCCAGGCCGCCGCGTCCGCCCCATAACCTGCTGCACGAGATGGTGGACGGGCGGCTGCCCGCGGGGAGCTTCACCGACGACACGGAGATGGCGCTGGCCCTGGCCGAGAGCCTGCTGGCTCACCGCCCCCTCGACCCCGCCGACCTGGCGCGACGTTTCGTCGCCTGGGCGGACACCGGCCCGGACGACATCGGCGTCCACACCTACCGCGTGCTGGCGCGGCTGAAGCGCGGCGAGTCCTGGGACACAGCGGTGGAAGCTGTGCAGCGGGCGAATCCGGAGTCAGCGCCCAACGGCTCACTGATGCGCTGCTGGCCGGTCGCGCTGGCCTACTGGTCGGAACCGGAGGCGCTCCTCCGTGACAGCGTCCTGCAGAGCCGTGTGACGCATGTTCACGCGGACTGTCTGGCTGCCTGCGTCTTCGCCAACACGCTGATCGCTGCCCTGCTGCGGGGAAGCTCGCCTGCCGAAGGCGTCAGCGAGGCCCTGGCGACGGTGTCTCTACCCGACGGTCTGCGCGCAGTGGTCGAAGGTGCGGCGCAGCTTCGTCGCGAGCAACTGCGCAATTCCGGCTGGGTGCACCATACGCTGGAAAGCGCCCTGTGGGGCCTGTTGACTACAGACTCCTTCGAAGAAGCGCTGGTGCAGGTGGTCAACCTGGGCGGCGACGCGGACTCAGCCGGAGCGGTGGTCGGGGCGCTGGCCGGAGCAGCCTACGGGTTGGAAGCGATTCCGACGTGCTGGCGGGCGGCGCTGCGCGGCGCGTGGCCGCCGCGCAGCGGGACGTTCTGGACAGCGAACGATTTCGCGACGCTGGCCGACCGGCTGTTGGGGGTGGAGATATGAGCAGCGCCGGCAAGACAGTGCCTCCGCCAGCATTCAATGAGCCACTGACAACCTTTGCCCACACCCAACTGGTACCGAGTCGAATGCGGTAGGAACAGGATCAGGGGCGGTGCGGCGACCTCACGAGGCAAGCATCGTGGGGGAACCGCTCTGTGCACCCCGGCGGTGGAATCTGCCCGCAAAAACCCTGCCGGGCACTTGAATAGTGACAAAATTCACAATATGTGACGCCTGTCAGGCCAGCGGCGGACGACCATCATTGTCCGCCAGGGGGCAGCGGGCTATAATAACCCCTCGTCAGCGCCAACGAACGCTGTTGGCCCTCATCCAACATACGTGGGGACCCTCTCATCTACCACACCACTAGCCTCTGGACGGAGCCATGACTGACTACAAGCAACAACTCCTGGAACGCCTGCACGACCGCTCGGCGAAGGTAGGCATTATCGGCATGGGTTACGTGGGACTGCCGCTGGCCGTCGAGTTCGCCCGCGCCGGCTATACGGTCGTCGGGCTGGACGTGCTGCCGGACAAAGTGGACAAACTCAACGCAGGGATCAGCTATATTCCCGACGTGCCCACTGCGACCCTGGCCCCGCTAGTCAAGGCGGGCAAGCTGCGCGCCACCACCTCCTACGACGACCTGCGCGACGCCGACGCCATCAGCATCTGCGTCCCCACACCGCTGCGCAAAACCAAAGACCCCGATATGAGCTACGTGATCGCCGCGGCGGACGAAGTTGCCAAGGTGTGCCATCCGGGCATGCTGGTCGTGCTGGAGAGCACCACCTATCCCGGCACCACCGAAGAGGTCATCGTGCCGCGCCTGCTCAACAACGGCCTGACGGTGGGCGAGAATGTCTTTGTCGCCTTCTCACCAGAGCGCGTAGACCCCGGCAACCCCACCTACGGCGTGCACAACACGCCCAAAGTGGTCGGCGGCGTCACTCCCGCCTGCGTCGAGGTGGTGACGGCGCTCTACGAACCGGCGGTCGAACAAGTGGTGCCTGTCTCGTCGCCCACCGCCGCCGAGATGGTCAAGCTGCTGGAGAACACGTTCCGCGCGGTGAATATCGGCCTGGTCAACGAGATGGCGATCATGTGCGAGCGGCTGGGCATTGACGTGTGGGAAGTGATCGAGGCGGCCAAGAGCAAACCGTTTGGCTTCATGGCCTTCTATCCAGGGCCTGGTCTGGGCGGGCACTGCATCCCCATTGACCCGCTCTACCTGAGCTGGAAGCTGCGCGCCCTCAACTACACCGCCCGTTTCATCGAGCTGGCCAGCGAGATCAACACCTCCATGCCCTATCACGTGGTCAAGATGGTCATGGAAGCGCTCAACGAAGAGGGCAAGGCGCTGCGGGGCGCGCGTGTGGGTATCCTGGGCATGGCCTATAAGCGCGACATTGACGACGTGCGCGAGTCGCCGGCCCTGGACGTGCACGAACTGCTGGAAGAGAAGGGCGCGGTCGTCTCCTTCAACGATCCCTACGTCCCGTCGGTGCGGCTGAGCGGCGACCGTGTCGTCAAAAGCGTGGAACTGTCACCCGAATGGCTGGCGGCGCAGGATTGCATTGTCATCGTCACCGATCACACCGTCTACGATCCTGCCTTTTTGCTGGAGCACGCCCGGCTGATCGTGGACACGCGCAACAAGATCGGCAATCATAAGGGTAGGGCGCGCGTCGTGCGGCTGTGATCGCTGGAAGACTTCCGAAGTTTCAGGCAGGAGACTTCCGAAGTCTTTGAGACTTCGGAAGTCTTGTATTAACCCATGCGCATTTTCGTCGCTTCTGGCATTTTCCATCCGGAGCCGGGCGGCCCGGCGACCTATCTCTATCGCCTGCTGCCAGAGGTGCAGGCGCGTAGGCATACGGTGCGCGTCCTGACCTTCGGCAACGGCCCGGCGACGGGCTACCCCTATCCGCTGCGGCGCATCCCGCGCCGGGCGTTGCCCCTGCGCTGGGCGGACTACGCGCGCGCTGCCTGGCGCGAGGTGCGCCGCGCCGATGTGGTGTTCGTCAACAACCTGGGGCTGCCGCTGATAGGCGGCGGGAGCATTCCGCGCGTGCTCAAGGTCGTCGGCGATTTGGCCTGGGAGCGCGCCGTCAACAAGGGCTGGATCGCGCCAACTGAGGACGTGGACGCTTTTCAGCAGGGGCGCTACCCCTGGCGCGTGCGGCTGTTGCAGGCGCAGCGCGCGCGCGAAGTGCGCCGCGCCGACCGCGTGATCGTGCCCAGCCGCTACCTGCGCGATATGGTCATCGGCTGGGGCGCGCCGCCAGAGCGCGTGCACGTCATCTACAACGCCCTGCCGCCGGATACAGAGTCCGCCAGCCTGAGCCAGGCCGAGGCGCGCGCCGCGCTGGGCCTGGGCGCGGAGCCGCTGCTACTGACTGTCGCCCGCCTGGTGCCCTGGAAGGGAATCGATCACCTGATCCGCGCGCTGCCCGCCGTGCCAGAAGCGCGGTTGCTGGTCGCCGGTGACGGGCCGGACGAAGGTCGTTTGCGCGCGCTGGCCGGGAGCGAAGGGCTGGCCGTCCGCGTCACGTTTCTGGGGCGTGTGCCGCGCGAACGGCTGGCGCTCTATTTCCGCGCCGCTGACTATACAGTGCTCTATTCTGGCTATGAGGGGCTGTCGCACGTGGCACTGGAGTCGCTGGGAGCGGGCACACCGGTCATCGCCAGCGACAAGGGCGGCAATCCCGAACTGGTGACACATGGCGTCAATGGGCTGCTCGTGCCCTATCCCGACACGCGGGCACTGGCCGAGACACTGCGCGTTGCGTTCAGCGGAGAGACGCGCGCCCGTCTGGCTGCGCACACGGGCGATGGCCTGGAGCGTTTCGCCTGGGAGGCGCTGGTGGCGCAGACGGTCGCCGTGCTGGAGGGCGTATGCACGTCCTGATGATCAGCCTGGACTATTCGCTGCTGGGCGATCCGCACGGCAACACGGTGGGGCGTCACCTGGAGTATGCGCGGCGCATCGGAACGCTGACGATCGTCACCTACAATCCCGCCAGCCAGCCCAAAGCGCCGCAGCAATTCGCCGAAAACCTGGCCGTCTATCCGGCCAACACGCGCCCGGCGCTGTTCCCCTGGGCGGCGTATCGCCTGGCGGCGCGCCTGCACCGGCAGCGCCCCGCCGACGTGGTGACTACACAGGACCCGTTCGCCTGCGGGCTGGTCGGACTGCTGCTCAAATGGCGCTTTGGGCTGCCGCTCAATGTGCAGAGTCACAGTCACTTCTTCGAAAATCCGCATTGGATCGCTGAGCGCCCCCTGCGCAACCGTCTACTCTACGCGCTGGCCCGCCTCATCGTCCCGCGCGCCGACACCGTGCGCGTGCTTTCCGAGCGCGAGAAGGCGATCTACGTGCGGCACGGCGTGCGTCCGGAGCGGATCACGGTGCTGACCGTGCCCACCCCCGTGGACGCCTTCGCGCAGTCGGTCGGGGAAGCACGGCTGGCGGAGCTGCGCGCTGCGCTGGGCCTGGTCGCGGATGCGCCAGTGCTGCTCTGGGTGGGTTTTCCGGCGGCATTCAAGCATGTCGAGTTGTTGCTGGCCGCTTACCAGCGGGTGCGCGCGCAACGCCCCGCCGCCCGCCTGCTGCTCGTGGGAGATTTCAGTACACGACCGGACTTCGTCCGCCAGGCGAGGGCCGCAGGCGCGATTTTTGCCGGGAGGGTGGATCACGCCGATCTGCCCGCTTATTATCAACTCGCCAGTGTCTACGTGCACAGTTCGCGCTACGAGGGCGTGGCCCGCGTGCTGATCGAGGCGCTGGCCGCCGGGACGCCGGTCGTCAGCACCGATCATCTGGGCGTGGCGGAAGTTGTGCGGCATGGCGTGAGCGGCTTGTTGACCGAGCACACGCCGGAAGCGCTGGCCGAAGCCATCATCGCCCTGCTGGACGATCCGGCGCGCGCGCGGGCGATGGGTGCGGCGGGGCAGCGCGACGTGCTGGAACGCTTTGACTACGAGCGTGGCCTGGACGCCGTCGCCGAGACGTACCGGGCGGCGTTGCGTCTGGTGGGGAGGGCATGAGGTGCGCTGGCTGCTGATCACGCGCAAGCTCGATCCCACCGACGATCACGTGGGCTTCGTCATACGCTGGGTGGAGACACTCGCTGCCCGGCTTGACCATCTCGACGTGATCTGCCAGGAACATGCCAATTCGCCCTCGCCGGACAACGTGACGCTGGTCAGCATGGGCAAAGAAGCGGGTGCGGGACGGATCGCGCAGGCGTGGCGCTTCACCGCCCATCTACGGCGGCTGGTGCCCCAGGCCGACGGCGTCTTCTGCCACATGATCCCGCGCTATGTCTGGTTTGCTGCGCCCTGGGCGCGTCTGTATGGCAAGCCCTTGCTGCTGTGGTACACGCACCGCCAGATTACGGCAGAGTTGCGCCTGGCTGCCCGCCTGGCGACGCACATTCTTACCGCCTCGCCGGGCAGCTTCCCACTGCCGTCGGGCAAGGTGCGCGTGATGGGGCATGGGGTGGACGCGGCGCTGTTCCCCGCGCAGGAGCGCGAGGACGCCCCACCGACCATCGTGCAAGTGGCGCGGCTGGCGCAGATCAAACGGCAGGACGCGCTGATTCGCGCGGCGGCACTGCTGGCAGAGCGGGAGGATGTGGGCGCGTTCCGCGTGCACCTGGTCGGCGGGCCAGTGCAGGAAGAGCCAGACTATCCCGCTGCCCTGGAAACATTGATCCGCTCGTTCGACCCGCCCCCACCGGTGACGCTGACCGGGCCGCTGCCGCACGCAGAGGCGGTCGCCCTACTGCGGCGGAGCGCGATCGCCGTCAACCTCAGCCCGCCAGGCCTGTTCGACAAGGCCGCCCTGGAAGGGATGTTCGCTGGCAAGCCGACGCTGGTGACCAATGCCGACTTCGCCCCGCTGCTCGGCGACGCCGCCGACCTGCTCCTGCTGCCCTACGAGGCCGGGCCGGAGACGTTGGCGGAGCGGCTGGCGCGTCTGCTGGCGCTGACGGCGGACGAGCGCGCTGCGCTTGGCGCGGAATTGCGGGGGCGGGCGCTGGCGGCGCACTCGCTGGACAGCCTGATGGAGCGCATTGTCGCGCTGATGGACGAGGCGGTGGCGCATGGCTGAGCCGCGCCTGATCTACGTGAGCAACAACCGCCTGCCGACCGAGAAGGCGCATGGCCTGCAGATCGTGCAGATGTGCGAGGCGCTGGCCGACGCCGGTTACACTGTGACGCTGGTCGCGCCGCGGCGCTTCAATACGCGCGAATTGCGCGGCGTCCGCTCGCTATGGGATCATTACGGCGTGCGGCGCAACTTCGCTTTCGTCCGCCTGCCCTGCCTGGACCTGTTGCCGCTGTTCCCGCGTCACGCCATCGGCTTCCTGACGCAGACGTTCACCTACCTGCTGGCGATTCTGGCCTGGTTGCCCTTTCAGCGCGCCGACCTGCTCTACACGCGCGACCTGTTCATCGGCGCGGCGCTGGCCTTGCTGTGCCCGCGCACCCCGCTGATCTACGAAGTGCATCAGGTGCACCATTCGCGGCTGGGGCGACGGCTGCAGGGGTCGCTGGCGCGGCGGGCGCACGTGGTGGCGATCACCGGATACCTGGCCGACCATATGCGGGCGCTGGGGGCGGCGCGCGTCCTGGTGGCGCACGACGGTTTCCGCGCGGCGCGTT
>DYGW01000050.1:0-12857 GCA_020724485.1 Thermoflexus sp.
AGAGCGTGTCTGGTAAGCCGATTTTGTTTCCCTCGTCCTCCGATCCCTTCTCCCCCTGGTGGGAGAAGGGCCGGGGATGGGGAGGGGGGACAAACACGTTCACGACTTGTTCGTGGACCCCCGTTGAGGGAGAGGGGTGCAGGGGTGAGGCGTTTCCATACACGCTCTTACCCCGCTCGGCATCAAGCGAGTCACTGACAACCTTTGCACGCACCCCGAGCAGGCGAGCAGCGACCTCGCATATATGCTCACCACAGCAGCGCGTCTTCGGCTGCGGGCACGAACCAGGCCACGAAAGCGCGCTTGTCGCGGGCGAGCGCCCGGCTGCGGGCGAAGTGCATCGGCGGGAAACGCTCGGCGTCATCGGCGACGCGCCCTAGCGCCGCCGGCAGCCAGCCGCGATCCATCCCCGTCGAGACGCGGCGCACCACGCCCACCGCGCCGATCTTGTCTAGCTTGTCAGCGTCGTTGAGGATGCGCGCCAGGGTGTCGTCGCCGTCCTTGCAGATGGCCGCCTGGATGGCGCTGATCTGCGCGCCGGGCAGGTGCCCGCGCAGAGCATCACCGGCGAAGTCTGCGCCCTCTTCCTCGTGCGGCAGGCTGGTGCGCAATTCATCAAGCTTGGCGACATCGTGGCAGATGCCGGTCAGGTAGGCTAGAGCCGGGTCCAGCCCCGCGTCTTCGGCAAGAGCGACCGCCAGCCCGGTCACGCGCAGCACGTGCGCCCACAGGTGCGGCCAGCCGGGGTGCCAGGCCGCCATCTGCGCCCGCACCTGCTCGGTCACCTGGGCGCAGAGCACGCTCGGAGGCCAGGCGTCGTGCCACTCGGCGTCAAGCTGGTCAATGAAACGCGCGACCAGCGGCGATGCACCGTCGCCGCCCAGCCGCTCGGCCCAGTCGCCCGGCGACTCCATGAGTTGCTGCGCCCCGACGAGCAGCCCGTCGAGCAGGACGAGCAGCCCGTCGCGGTCGGAATCGAAGCTGTTCATGTGCTCCTCTCCAGGGCCAGTAGCGCAGCCCAGGATGATCATAGCGCAGATGGCGCGGCGCTCAAGGGCTTTCGAGCAGGCAGACGAAATCCGCCTGATTTAACCTTCCGGCGCTCCGTTTCTGTTATACTCGGAGTTCAAAAGGCGACCATCCGCCATTGATGAATTCAGGAGGGGGAAGCATGGCCTTCGACTTGACCGACACCGAGCGCGCGGCTCTGGCCGCTCTTCGCGCCGACGGACTGCCCTCCGTAGCGCGGCGGGCCGCCGTCATCCTGCTCAGCAGCGACAGCCAGAGTGCGCCGGCCATCGCCCGCGACGTGGGGCTGAGCGTCAGCACTGTGTACCACTGGCGGCGCGAATGGTCCCAGCGGCGCATGGACATTTTCAGCGAGGCCGCTCCGCCGGAGAGCGCCCCCTCGCCCGCCACTGAGGAGATCGCCAGCCTGCCGGAGCCGGAGGCGCAGCCGGGCGTCAACGCCCCGCGGCTGCCGCTGGCACTGCGCGAGACGGTCGGTATGTTACCCGACGACTCGATGGCCGAGGCCGGGCGCAAGGCGTTGCATTTCCACTTCGAGCGGATGCTGCTCCACGAGCCGGTCGCGCGACTCGGCGCGGACATCGAGGGCGTGCACGATATGCGCGTGGCGACTCGCCGGATGCGCAGCGCGTTCCGGCTGTTCGCCCCCTTCTTCGATCCGCAGGCCATCAACCCGCTGGTACGCGGGCTGCGCCGGACGGCGGCGGCGCTCGGCGAAGTGCGCGACCTTGACGTGTTCCGCGAGAAGGCCGAGCGATTCGCAGCCAAGAATCCCGGCACCGATCTCTCCCCGCTGTTCACGACCTGGCAGGACGACTACGACGCCGCGCGCGCGGCGCTGCTTGACGCCCTGAACGGACGGCGCTTCGCGCGATTCGTCGAGCGGTTGCATGGCTTTGTGACCACGCCGGGCGCCGGCGCGCTGCCGCCTCAGCGCGGCGACGGCATCGAGGCGTACCAGGTACGGCACGTCGCCCCGCGCCTGATCTACGAGCACTACGAGCGCGTGCGCGCCTACGAAGCCGTGCTGGACGGCGCGCCCATCACCACGCTGCACGCCCTGCGCATTGATTTCAAGCGGCTGCGCTACGCGATGGAGTTCTTCGAAGAAGTGCTGGGGCCAGAGGCCAAGCTGGTCATCAAAGAGATCAAGACCATGCAGGATCACCTGGGCGACCTCAACGACACCTCCGTCGCCGCCCAGGTGCTCGACGATTTCATCACCGCCCAGCAGAACGCGCACAGCGGCGTCCCCCAATTTCTGCGCCCGGACATCAGCGGCGTGCTGGCCTACGCTGACTTCCAGGCCGTCGAGCAGCGCCGGCTGCTGGACACCTTCCCGGAGGCGTGGGCGAGCTTCAACCGCGAGGAAGTGCGGCGCAGCCTGGCCCTGGCCGTCTCCGTGTTGTGACGCGCGGGGCGGCCCGCTAGCGCACTTCGATGCGCGTCTCGATGGTCAGGCCGTCGCCCGCCGCAGCGCCGCCCACCGTCACCGGCAGCCGCTCGTTGCTGAACGGGTCATACAGGCCGATGCGCAAGGTCGCCGGGCCGGGAGGAATATCCTCCGGCACGCGCAGCATCCGGTAATCGAGCAGCGATTCGCCGGGCCGCCAGAAGCGCGTCGGATAGGTGCCCCCCGCCGGTTCCCCGTCGAAGGCCCTGAGCAGTGTCCCGTCCGCTGCCAGCAGGTGCACGTAGACGCTGTAATCGCGCAGCGGCGGGGCGGCGGCAGTGGGCTGCCAGTAGAGGCTGAGCACGATACGCTGGCCGCGCTCCCACTTCAGGTTGCCCAGGTCGTGCCCCACCAGGCGCGCCCAGTCGCCGAACAGCACTTCGTCCGGCTGCGCCGCGCCGGGCGTCATGGGAGCCTGGCGCGCTTCCGGGTGAATGGTGAAGGCCGTGTAGCGGAAGTTGCCGTCATCTACGGGCAGCGACCCGTCCGGGTTGAGCGGAATCGGCTCCAGGACGGTCGGCCAGGGCGCGCCGTCCGGCCCGCGCGCATCCAGTTGGTGGTACAGCGCGGCCAGGTCGGCGTCAGCTTGTAGCGAATTGGGCCACTGCCCAGACCACTGCATCAGGAACACGCCGACCGACGTGTTGACGAACACATCCACGCCCTCCAGGTCTTCCAGACGAGTGGGTAGCTCGACGGGATCGCGGCTGTTACGAATCTCCCAGGTGGGGAAGAAGAAGGGCAGCCGATCCTCGCCGGGGATGGCCACGACCGGCTCGCCGCGCTCGGCGGCGTACCGCTCCAGCATGTGCACGACGACCATCAGCGCCGGATTGCCCCGGTCGTACTTGGCCGCATCGTCGGGCAGGCCGCCGTCGCGCCAGGCTTCGACCGTGTGCTGCACGCCGGCCCAGGCAGCGACCGCGATCAGCGCCACCGCTGCCAGCGCCCCCAGCGCCCGCCGGACGCGCCGCGCCGCCAGCCAGTCCCACAGCCAGCCATCCACCAGCGCGGCGACCTGCACCGCCAGCAGCGGCACGATGGCGAAGCTCAGCCGGTAGTGGTAGGAAAAGTTGAGGAACCACACGGCGGCATAGGGCAGCAGCAGCGCCCACAAGAGCAGGACGGTGACGCGGCTTTCTCGTGGCAGAGCGCGCCAACGCGCGCGGCCCGCCCAGGCCAGCAGCGCAAGCCCGGCGGCGACGAGGGCGATCTCCAGCGCACCCATGCGCCGGCTGGCGTTGATGTCGCCGCGCAACCACAGCCAGACATCCCCGGTGTCGCCGATGCGATCCCCGTTCCAGGCCGTCGGCAGCGCTCCCGCCAGCAGCAACAGCACGGCGATGAGCGGGGCCAGCCGGGCCGCCCGCCCACGCCCGGCCCCGCCCTTGACGAGCGAAGCCCCGGCCACCAGCCCGGCGATCAGCAGCGGCCAGCCGAGCTCCTGCCCGGAACGCTGAGCGAAGTCGTGCCAGTACGCGGCGGGGAAATCCACGACTGTGTGGCCCAGGAGCAGGTTGCGGACGTACCACATCGCGCCCAGCGGCGTGCTGGCCAGCCCGGCAATCAGGGCGACGCGCACCTTCGGCCAGGCGTCCGCGAGGCGGAGTCGCCGGGCGAGCAGCGCCCCCGCGACCGCCAGCATCACCCCCAGGGCCAGCGCGCCGCCGGTCGGCTTGGTCCACAGCGCGCCCGCCAGCAGCAGCCCGCTGACCACCGCCGGACGCGCGCGCTCCGTCCGCCACGCCTCGACGAAATAGGCCGCCGCGCCGGTCACGTACAGCGCCAGCACAATCTCCAGGTCGCCCGCGCCAGCCCAGGCCGCCACGTGCGGGTAGAGCGCCCACACCGCCGCCGTCAGCAGGGCGACGCGCCGCCCGCCGAACGCCCGGCGGCCCAGCGTGTAGGCCATGAGCACCATCGCCACGTTGAACCAGGGGATGACGACGCGCGCCGCGTGATCGTTGAGCGCGTCGCCGCCCAGCGCCGCCCACGCCTGCTGCATCGTCGCGTAGAGCAGCGGCACAAGCTGCGGGTAGTAGCCCATCTCGTCGGGGATGCGCTCCTGCAGCACGAAGACGCGCGCGTTGTAGCCGTAGACCCACTGCGTGTCGTAAGCGATGAACGGCCAGTAGGCCGTGACCAGCACGTTGAGCGCCAGCACGAGCGCGAGTCCGGCGATCAGCAAGCGCTCGCCGTCGCTGTGGGGCGCTGGGGGCGCGTTCCGCGCCCTCGCTGGCGGCGCGGGGGAACGCTCGACCTCGGCGCACCGCCCCCGCCGCGCCGCCAGCGCCGCGCCTAGCGCGGCCAGCGCCCCACTCCCGGCCAGCGACGGCGCGAGGGTCAACGCGCCGAACGTGCCCAGGACGAACAGCCAAACCGTGTGCAGCAGCGGCCCGAGGGCCATGCCCACCGCCAGCACCGTCACCCGCTCGTCCCAGTGCGCGCGCGGCAGCACGGCCAGCGCCCAGGGAATCCCCACGCCGAGGAAGACCCAGGCCGCGTAGGGCAGCAGGGCGACGGTCGGTTGGAACCATTCAGGCATGAGCACCCCTTCAGCGGTAGTTCACGCGGTAAACGGTATAGGAGCCAAACGTCGCCAGCGGCGTCACGTCGCCCGGCTGAGCTACGCGCAGCAGCGGCGTGTCCGTGCGCACGGCCAGGTAGTCGTAGCGGGCCAGCGCCGCGCGCTCCGACAGCCCGCCGACCGCCACCCGCAGCCGTCCTTCTTCGGCGGCGAGGAACGGTAGCAGGTTGTTGTCGCTGAGGGCCATCCCTTCGGCGGGGAGCGCGCCGAGGTAGCGCGCCATGTCATAGAGCGGCCCCAGGGCGACGCGATGGCGCTCCCCATCGCTCATCAGCGGCGTGCGGGCCAGTTCCGTCTTGTGATCCAGCGCCTTGCGCGCAGCGGGCAGCGCCAGCAGCAGCGCCAGCACGACCAGCCCCGCCTGGATCGCCGGGCGGAGCGTCGCCCGGTCGCGGCGCAGCGTGTCCCACGCGACGAGCAGCGCCTGCCCCCCCATCACGCACAGCAGGGGATAGATCGCCTGCAGGAAGCGCGTCTCATACGAGGCGTACCACCACCACGCCGCCGCGAACGGCCCGGCCATCATCCACAGCAGCCGCGCCCGGTCAGCCAGGGGGCGCGGCCCGCGCAGCGCCTCGACCGCGCTCCAGCCCATGCCCGCCGTGACGAGCAGCCCTGGCGCGGAATAAGCGGGAAGCTCGCCCAGGAACGGGGTGAGCGTCGCCGCCGTGTGCCGCACCTGCTCGCTCCACACTGTCGGCGGCACCAGGCGGCCAAATTCCAGCAGATTGCGCACGTACCAGGGGCCAGCGGCCAGCGCGAGACCCATCGCCAGCGCCAGCCCGTGCTGCCAGTTGGCCCAACCGCGCCAGCGGGCGTAGACCAGCCACAGCCCCGCCGACAGCGCGAAAGCCAGGGCGCTGTTCTTCGTCCAGGCGGCCAGCCCGGTCATCGCGCCGAGCAGCCACGCCGCCCGCAGCGACCGCTCTTCGGCCAGCCACCAGGCCGCTAGCGCCGCCAGCGCCGCAAAAAACCCGGCGGGGATGTCGGTATAGCCAGCGGACGCCCAGCGGGTGAACTCCGGCGTCAGCGCCAGCAGCGCCGCCGCGCCCAGCCCAACGCGCCACCCGTAGAGCGCGCGCCCCAGGGCGTAGGTCGCACCGAGCGCCCCCAGCGCCAGCGCCGCGACGGTCACCTTGGCCAGGTACTCGTCCATCGCGCCCGCCGCCAGGTAGGCGTAGGTGTGGCTGAGCGGCAGCAGCATCGGGTACATCTCGTACAGCCCCTCGTCCTGCGGCAGCGCCCGCGCCTGGTAGATGACCCGGCTCTGATCGGCGTAGATGGACACGGCGTCGGGGGCGTAGAACGGCCAGTACAGCGCGTTGAGGACGATCAGCCCGGCAAGTCCCGCCGCCACCGCGAGGATGCCCGCCGCCAGCGGACACCGCCGGACGCCAGCGCCGATCCCGCCCCCTCTCACCCTGGGCCTGGTCAGGCGCGCGCCCGCGCGCCAGCAGATCGCGGCCCCTGCCCCAAACAGGCCCAGCGTCCCGGCGCGCACTGCGCCCAGGCTCAGCGCCCCGGCCAGCGTCAGCGCCAGCATCCACAGCGTCAGCGCGCCCAGGCTCAGCGCCAGCGTCAGTAGCGCTAGCGGAATCCCCGCCCGGCGGCGCGGCGGCAGCAACCACCATGCCCAAGGAGCGGCGAAAGCCAGCCCCCACAGGGCTTCCAGCAGGTCACCGGGCGCAATCAGGATCATGCCGGCCTTCCCGCCGCCAGCGGCGCATCCCCATCCCCAACGCACCGACCCCACACCCGGCCACCACCGCCAGCGGCGGGTGCAGCGGCAGATAGTAGCGCTGCCAGGCCAGCGGCGTGACGACAAAAAGCACCAGCGCCGTCCCTGCCGCCCAACCGAGCACGCTCAGTCCCAGGTACCCGCGCCGGGCCAGCGCAGCGGTCCCCACCAGCGTCAGCGCGGCAAGCAGCACGCTCCAGCCCCAGCCGCCCGCGCGACCAGCGAGGATCGAACGCTCATACTGCGCGATCTCGCCAGCGATCCACTCGTCCCACCCCGGCGCCTCGTAATACTGCGGCTCCACGCCGAACGCCTGCCGTGCCAGTCCTTCGAGGCGCTCTCCCAGCCGTTCGTATCCACCGTATCCGGCCACCTGCTGATCCAGCAGAGGCCGGCGCATGTCAAGCACCCGCCGGGGCATGTGCAGCGGATCCGACCACCAGGCCGGGTTCAGAAACAGGAAGACAACGACCATCAGCAGCCCGGCCCCGACGACGCGCAGACCATGCCCGTGCCAATCCATCTGCTTCGCCCGGCCCGCCCGCGCCACCAACGGCTGGACCGTCACGGCGGCGAAGGCCAGCCCCGCCGCCAGGATTGCCGGATGCTTGCTGGCGACGGCCAGCCCGGCCAGCGCCCCCAGCGCCGCGTACCCGGCGGCGAGGCGGCGGCCCCGCCAGTTGGAGCGCGCCTGCTCGCGGACGACCCACACGGCGGCCAGCACCGCCAGCGTCGAGAAGGCCAGGTGCGCCCCCTCCATCATCGCCCGCCGCCCGTTGAGCAGCACCACCGGGTCGGTGGCGTAGATCAGGGCCGCCGCCCACGCCGCCGGACGCCCGCCCGCGATCCAGGCGATGGCAAACACGGCGGCCACACTGAGCACAGCCAGCGCCGCCGACGACAAGCGGGCGGCGCGCAGCAGCCGCTCGCCAGGGACGTGCCCCGTGCGGGCGTTGAACTCCCAGTCCGCGCCCCACAGCCACGGCTCGTTGAGATCGGCTACCGTCAGCCCGGCCATGTCCCAGGCGAAGCCCATCGCCATCTTGCCCACCGTACCGTTGATCAGGCGTAGCTCCTGATCCATCGGGTCTGCTGGGGTCGGATCATAGAGCATCGGCTCGATATCGCGTTTCTGCACCAGGTGATAGTAGTCGCGGCTCATGGCGATCAGACTGGACTCGTCGCCATGAAACGGCACATCGCCCACCCCGGCCAGCACATAGACGGCCAACACTGCCAGCCAGAGCACGTCCAGTGCGCGCCAAAGCGCGCGGCGAGGGTCACTCACCACTCCCTCCTAACACAAAAACCCGGTCGCCTCACGCCCGGCGACCGGGACCTGCACGCCGGGCATTCTGCGCCCTACGCGCCCGATTATACCGTTGCGCGCGGCGCTGTGCCGCGCGCTTGCCCTACGCGATGGTGACCAGTACTTTGTTATGCTCGACGTTGTCGCCAGCCTTGGCGTGAATGTGGTGGACGGTGCCATCGCGCGGCGACTTTAGCTCGTTCTCCATTTTCATAGATTCGAGGATGACCACTGTCTGGCCTTTGGTCACCGGCTCGCCTTCGGTCACCGGCACGCGCACGATCAGCCCCGACATGGGCGCGCGGATAGACACCTCGCCGCCCGTGTCGCCGAAGGCCATGAAGGCGCTCGCCAGGCGACGGCTGCGCTCGTCCGTCACCTGCACTTCGTACATATCGCCGGCCAGCAGCACGTGGTAGAGGTCTTCGCGCTCATCCACGACCGCCTCATAGCTGCGGTGATCGAGCAGCATCGAGTACAGCTCGCCCTGGCGCAGGGCGCGGAAGTCAACGGCGCGCACCTCGCCATTGACCAGGATGCGCCCGTCCTCGTTGATCTCGATGTCGAACGTCTGGCCGTTGACGATAGTCTGGTACTTCATGCGCGCTGATCTCCACTCACTACACTCAGGGGTGTGCTACCCGGCAGCGCCAATCCTATCCGGCCCGCTCTGCGTTGCCGCGATCCAGCGTGCCGCTCAGCGTGCCCAACAGCAAATCCTCCAGCACAAAAGCGAGATACTGGGCCGCAGTCGGCTCCGTGTCTGGATTGATGAACGCATCATCCATCGTTAGCTCGCTGACCAGCACATAGCGCCCATAGGGAAACTCCAGCCGGTACGCCGTGCCGCTCGCGCTGCATCCCGCGCCCTCGGCCAGCTTGCGGCTGAAGACGCGACCGGGGACATCGGCGGGGTCGCTGTGCCCGTCGAACGCGCCGCCCTCAGTGAGCAGCGCCGCCCGCGCGTCGTCAAAGACGACCGCCTCCGCTGTTGCCGCGTCGCCGAACTCCAGCACGCGCAGGCCCACACCCCAGATCGGCAGCGTGGCCGGGTCCTCTGGGCACTCGCTGAGCGCGGTCACAATCTCCGCCGCGCTCACGAAACCCTGCCCGCTCAGGTAGTCGCGCATGGCCGCTTCCAGGCCCTCGCCCTGAGCGCCCCAATAGGCGGCCTCGGCCTCCAGGTCATGAGTTTGCGACAGGTCCGCGTCCACGACAAAAAGCTCATTGAGAGCCAGCGGCACCGCCAGCGACAGAATCGCCTGGAAGTGGGCGATGGCCGGCGGGCCGTCGGGGGTCGCCGTCACGCTGGCCGGGTCTTCGACGATGACCACCGTCTGCAACGCCGCGCCCTCATAGTCGGGCATCTGCTGCGGGTCGCGCGGGGTGAGCAGCTCGACGCGCTCGATGCCCTCATATACGCGCCCGAAGATGGTGTGGTTGCCATCCAGCCAGGTCGCCGGCGCGGTGGTGATGAAGAACTGGCTGCCGTTGGTGTTCGCCCCGGCGTTGGCCATGGCCAGCAGCCCGTAGGTGTCGAAGACAAGCCCGTTGGCCGTCTCGTCCGCGAAGGTGTAGCCCGGCCCGCCAGTCCCCGTGCTGGTCGGGTCGCCGCCCTGGGCCATGAAGCCAGGCAGCACGCGGTGGAAGGTCGTATTGTTGTAATACCCTTGCCCGGCCAGGAAGACGAAGTTATTGATCGCCAGCGGGGAGTCGGCCTCGTACAAGTCCAGGTAGACCGGCCCGGCTGCGGTGCAGAGCACCGTCCAGTAGTCCACGCCGTCTTTGAGCACGTCTTCGGCGGCGGCGAATTCGCGCGTCTCCGGCTCGGCCACATCTGCGGTCGCCGCTGCGCAGATCTCTTCGGGCGTCTGCGCACCCTGCGCCGACGCGATCCCACCTGGCAGCAGCGCGCTCAGCACGGCGAGCACCACCAGCACGGTCAACAGACTTCGGGTTGCACCACTCATCAGCTTCTCCAGATTCTCACACTTGCGCGAAGGAAGGCGGCGTCCTCAGGCGTGCGCCTCTGGCAGCAGGAAGAACGCCAGGGCCACAATAACATAGACCGCCAGCAGCATCAAGCCCTCAAACCAGTTGGACTCGCCGTCTTCGGCGACCAACGCCGCCACGTAGGACGCTGCCGCCAGGGCGATGATCTCCGGCAGCGAGAAAGCCAGGATCAGTTTTTCCTGGAAGAGCAGGCTGATGAAGACCAGCACCGGCGCGACAAAGAGCGCGATCTGCAGGCTCGATCCCAGGGCGATGGTCATGCTCAGTTCCATGCGATTCTTCATCGCCACCTGCACGGCCACCAGGTGCTCGGCCACGTTGCCGATGATCGGCACGATGATCACGCCGACAAAAAGCTCGCTCCAGCCCAGTTCCTCGACCACCGGCTCGACCGTCCCCACCAGAAACTCGGACATGACGACGATGCCCAGCGTGGCGAAGGCCAGCAGACCCAGCGCGTGCCGCAGCGACCATCGCGGCTCGTGGTGATGCCCGTCGTCGTGAGCGCCACCCGCCAGCAACGAGTAAGCGATGTTGGCCGCGTACAGCGCGATCAGGATCAGGGCAATGCCCTCGCTGAGCAGCAACTCGGACGCGAACTCCTGGGTTTCGACGAAGGTGTGGTCGAACAGCGAGGGGATAGCCAGCGCCATGAAGGCCAGAATGAGCAGGGTGGCGCTCATCGCCGCCTGGCGCCGGTCGAAGGCCTGGATGCCGTGCCGCAGCCCGCCCAGGAAGATGGCCAGCCCCATGACCAGCAGCAGGTTGCCCAGCACCGAGCCGATGATCGAGGCGCGCACCAACTCGACCAGACCCTCTTTGAGGGCAAAGATGGTGATGATCAACTCAGCGGCGTTGCCCAGCGTGGCATTGAGCAGCCCGCCGATGCGCGGGCCGACACGCGCGGCGATCTCCTCCGTCGCCTGGCCGATCAGCCCGGCCAGGGGAATGATCGCCAGCGCCGAGGTCGCGAAAATGGCTACGTCGTCGCCGCCGGACGCGCGCAACAGCACAGCGACTGCGCCGAACAACAACAGGGTGTTGAGGCTGAGAAGTTTCCTGAAGTCCAGAGACTGAGTCATATTCGTATGCCTGCAGAATTAGCTGCCCAAGCCATCTTCCGAGATCAACTGACCGATTCTCCGAATAGCTTCACTGATCGCATCAAGCTTCTCGCTTGGTGTGCTTTGCGGACTTATCACAATCCCAGCCAAGTCCCAAAGTTCGCTGTCGTCAATGGCGATTATCTCTGCATGAGCCTCGCCATAAGCTTCTTGTTGTTCCTTGAAGAAATGGCCACTGTCTGCCATCTGCAGATACTGGAGCCTGCCTCTGAGCTTCACCAGTGAATGCCTCGCATGTATGAGAAGGTCGTGTTGTTCTTTGCGCCTCTTCTCACGATTCTCGCCAATTGACAGTTGCCAGCTAACAACCGCTTGAATTACGGGGGCGATTATCACACCGAACAATGCGATCACCGAAATCACGGGAGCGAACCAGTCGGGCATGAAAACACCCCCTCTCCTGAGGATCCAACACCAAGACTGAACTGATCATCTGCCCCCTACCTCCGCCCGCCCCACTTCCACTGCGAGTAGCGGCGATTGGGTTGCTGGGCGAATTGGAGCGCGCTCTGGCGTTGTTGGTGCTCAACCAGCGTCGCCACAATCGCTGCCGCCTCGGCCAGCCCGCCGCCCATCTCGTCGCCCTGCATTTGCATGTGCTGCTCGGCGAACTGCGTGTTGTAGCGCCCGGCCAGGAAGTTGGTGCTGTCCAACAGCTTCTGGTGGAAGGGCAGGTTCGTCTTCAGCCCCATGATCTTGTATTCGGAAAGCGCCCGCCGCATCCGTAGCAGCGCCTCGCCGCGCGTCTCGCCCCAGGCGATCAGCTTGGCCAGCATCGAGTCGTAGTACGGCGTCACCTCGTAGCCGGCGTAGATGCCGCTGTCCAGGCGGACGCCCGGCCCAGTCGGCGAGACGTGCACCGTCACCCGGCCAATCGAGGGCAGGAAGTTGTTGTACGGGTCTTCGGCGTTGATCCGGCACTCGACCGCCCAGCCGGAGATGGTCACGCCGTCCACTGGCCCCATGCGCCGCCCGCGCGCGATGCGAATCTGCTCCTTGACCATGTCCACGCCCGTCACCAGTTCGGTGACCGGGTGCTCGACCTGCAGGCGCGTGTTCATCTCCAGGAAGTAGAAGTGCTTGTCGGTGTCCACCAGGAACTCAATCGTCCCGGCATTGACGTAATTGACGGCCTGGGCCGCCGCGACCGCCGCCGCGCCCATGCGCTGGCGCAGGTCGGGGTCCATGAACGGGCTGGGCGCTTCCTCGAAGAGCTTCTGGTGCCGCCTCTGGATGCTGCACTCGCGCTCGCCCAGGTGAATGGTGTTGCCGTGCATGTCGGCCAGAATCTGGAACTCAATATGGCGCGCGCCGTCGAGCAGCTTTTCAAGATACACCGTACCGTCGCCGAAAGCGGCCTCGGCTTCGCGGTGCGCCGAGGCCAGCGCCGCGTCCAACTGCGACTCGTCGCGGACGATGCGCATCCCCTTGCCGCCGCCGCCCGCCGCCGCCTTGACCATCAGCGGAAAACCGATGCGGTTGGCTTCGTGGCGCAGCGCCCCGTCGTTCAGGCCGGGCTGCGTCCCCGGCACAATCGGCACGCCGGCGCGCTCCATCAACTCGCGCGCGGCCAGCTTGTCGCCCATCTTGCTGATTGCGTCGGG
>DYGW01000050.1:12867-13286 GCA_020724485.1 Thermoflexus sp.
GGGCCGATCCACACCAGCCCGGCGTCAATGACCGCCTGGGCGAACTCGGCCCGCTCGCTGAGGAAGCCATAGCCGGGATGGACGGCGTCCGCGCCAGAGCGCCGTGCCACGTCAATCAGCTTGCCGATGTTCAGGTAGCTCTCGCGCGGGCTGGGCGCGCCGATATTGTACGCCTCGTCGGCGTAGCGCACGTGCAGCGCCTCGCGGTCGGCGTCCGAATACACGGCCACCGCCTGGATGCCGCCCAACTCGCGGCAGGCGCGGATGATGCGCACGGCGATCTCGCCCCGGTTGGCGACCAGTATCTTGCGGATGAGAGTCGTCTCGGCGGCTTGCTTGCGGCCCAACTGCCTGGGTCGTCGCTGACGGCCTTCTGCTTCGCTCATGGTTTCCCCGCCTTGCCCGGCGACCACGTCGCC
>DYGW01000050.1:13296-19961 GCA_020724485.1 Thermoflexus sp.
GTCGCCGCCGGGTGCTCAACGCGGTGCACCTGGTGGATGTCCCCACAGGCCGACCGCACGTGAAATTCGACTGTGAACCCCGGCTTCACGGCGCGTAGCGCCTCAAGCGCAGCGTTCCAGGCCGGGTCGGGCGCGCCGCTCTTGGGCGGGACTGCGCCGCGCAGCACAGCGTGACTGAGAATGCGGTAGAAGTCCCAGGCCCAGGCCACCTGCACATGGCGAGCCGCGTCGTAGCCGCTCCACACGACCTGGCGCGCATCCTTCTGATGCAGCACCAGGTCAAGGTCAAGGCAGGCCAGCGTCACCTCGCCCGCCGGGTCGCGCAGCAGCGCCTCAACGCACAGCGTGACCGGGCCTTCGGGTGGCTTGCTCATCGCCGGACGTGGGTAGCGCGGCACGCCCGCGCGCCCGTAGCAGGCGTAATTAGCCGTCGCCACCGATTGCAGCAGGGCCGTCGCCTGGACGACCAGCCAGGTCTCCGGCGTAGCCCCTTCCTTAGCGGGCCGGACAGGCAGCCGTTTGCCCTGGTGTGTGAGACTCACGACCTCGTCCCTTCCCGGCAGCGCGCCCGGTGACGCGCGCGCAGCGCCTCGACCATCGCCCGCGTGACCGGCTCGGTGCCCATCAGCGCCAAATCCGGCGACCAGCCATGCTCGTCGGAGCCGCCGCTGACCAGCAACCCGAACTGCCCGGCCAGCGCCAGATGATGGGCGCGGGCCGCTTCGTCGTGCGAGCGGTGATACACTTCCAGTCCGTCGAGGCCCAGCGCGACTAACTGGGCGACATGGCGCGGCTGGAGCTGTTCGCCATCACAGCGGATATAACCCGGATGAGCCAGGATCGCTACGCCGCCCGCCCGGTGAATGGCCGCAATCTGCTGCTCCAGTGTGATGCCACAGGGCCGCACGCGCTGCCAGTGCTCGTGAACCAGCCGCCCGGCCTCGGCCTCTGACGGCACGTAACCTTTCTGCACCAACACCTCACGCATATAACGCATCCCCGCGTAGTGTGGGTTGCGCGCGTAGAGATCATCGAGCGTCAGCGCGTAGCCGGCGGCGCTCAGGCTGGCGCAGCAGTCAGCGACGCGCCCGGTGATGTCGCTCATGGCCAGCGCCTCAGCCACCTGAAAGGCCGGGTCGTCCAGGTCTACGAAATAGCCGAGCACGTCCACATCGCCCGTCCAACCGGGCCGCCGGCAGACATCCCAGCGCGCCGTGAACTCAATCGCCGGGATTAGCTCCAGGCCCAGGTCGCGCGCCGGGCGCGCCGCCAGACGCGCTCCGCAGGCCGTGTCGTGGTCGGTGATGGCGATCACCGCCAGGCCAAGCGCCGCCGCTCGCTCCACCAGGCGGCGTGGCTCCGCCGACCCGTCGGAGAAAGTGCTGTGCATGTGCAGTTCGCAGCGGAGGCGGCCTTCCGACCCGGTTGCCGGACCGTTGAGCCGCGCCAGTCGCCGCTTCAGAGAGTGCACTGCCGTCCCGCCTGTCTTTCAGTCGCGCGCGCCATCCCGAAAGCGCCCAGGCCGACAGCCCAGGTAGCACTTCAAGCCGCTGCTTGCCGGAGTTGCTATTCAGCCGCTACGCCCAACACCAGCACAGGGATGTCAATGTCGGCCTCCCCACGATGTTCCAGATCCCATACGATCTGCTCGAAGTAGGAAACGCCCGTTGACATGACATCAGCCAGGTCCTTGATCGGCACGATCTCGACTCCCGCATCAATGATGTGGTGGTTACGGAAGATGGTCATCTTGGCGCACACGTTGTAGACCATGAAAGCGTACTTACCGAACTGAACTTCTACGCCGACCTTGTCTTTCACAAAGTCCATCTCGCGGAAAGCGCCCCGCGACGACGCGGACGAAATGTACCCCTCAACATAGTGCACGGAGGAATAGTCGCAGGGGACGCGCTCAGTACGCCAGCCATGCTGTCGAAACATCTCGGCGTAGACCTGGTTAAGCTCGCGAGGGCTGTACAACGTGCGCCCTATCATCGTTCTTTCTTCGCTGATCTTGGTCTTGCACGCTGCCGCATCCACATTCGAAATAATCTGGAGAATCTCATCAAGTGCAGCCGGAAAACCGGTTTCTAGAGTCTCTTTTCCATTCTTGAAAGAATAGATGCCGGCGACGACCCTTCGTTCCCATCCTTTGGCGAAGACTTCCATTCATCGGGAATCTGCGAGACCTTTTCGCGTCCCGATGGCTTATGTACCGGCCTTCCCAACGGCCTGAGGTTGAGCGTCCCGTTGTAGTAGGCGACAAGGCGCTCGCGCGCAATCTCAACGTACTGTGCTTCTTTCTCGCTCCCCACCCCCCGGCGATCATTCTTGACAGCAGCGATGAGCGTTGAGCCAACCCCGGCATACGGATCAAGAACCCAATCCCCCTCATGTGTGAGCGCGAGCACACAGCGTTCGACCAGTTCAACCGGGAACTGGCAGGGGTGGATGGTCTTCTCTGGGTGATTCGATTTCACGTTGGGGACTTCCCAGAAGCATTCCTCCCAGTCCTCAAGCAGTATCTCCCACACATCCGACGGATTCTTCCCCAAAGGATTACCCGACGGCTTGCCCCTGTTTGGTCCCTTGTAATGGCGCTTACCAGGGTACTTGGCCGGTACACGCACCTCGTCCAGATTGAAGACATACTCATCGCTCTTGGTAAACCAGAGGAGCGTCTCATAGCGCCCTGAGAAGCGCTTCTGAGTGTGGAGACCATGCCCGAAATGCCAGATGATGCGGTTCCTGAGCGACAACCCCAATCTCTTGAAGATGGGATAGTAGAGAATGTCTAGAGGAAACACTTCGCCCTTCTCGACGAAGTTGCCAACCTGCCAGCAGATGCTCCCGTCTGAACGCAGCACCCGGTAAAGCTGACCTATCGTGTCCGCCTGGGCAGCGAGATAGGACTCGATAGACGTGCGATCCTCATATTCCTTACCAAGATTGTAGGGAGGAGAAGTGATGATCAGCCTCACCGTTTCATCAGGGATCGTGCCAAGCAGGTCATTCACATCACCGTGAAACAGCACCAGGTCTGCCGCCGGATCAAAACGACTGGCGATCTCGACCTGAGAGCCAAAGAGCGGCAGATTTCTCATCGCGTCCTCCCGTTCCACATACCCTATAACGGGATGTTCCCGTGCTTCTTGGGCGGGTTGCTGTCGCGTTTATTTTGCAGCATCCCCAGCGCGTTGATCAGGCGTGGGCGCGTCTCCGATGGCACGATCACATCGTCAATGTAGCCGCGCGCCGCCGCCACATACGGGTTGGCGAAGCGGTCGCGGTAGTCCTCCACCAGTTCCGCTTTGCGCGCTGCCGGGTCGTCGGCCTCCATCAGCTCGCGGCGGAAGATGATGCTCACCGCGCCGTCCGGCCCCATGACGGCCAATTCTGCCGTCGGCCAGGCTAGGTTGAGGTCGCTGCGAATGTGCTTGCTGTTCATGACGCAGTACGCGCCGCCATACGCCTTGCGCGTCACGACGGTGATCTTGGGCACGGTCGCCTCGCAGTACGCGTAGAGCAGCTTGGCCCCGGCGCGAATGATCCCGCCGTGCTCCTGGTCGGTGCCGGGCATGAAGCCGGGCACGTCCTCGAAGGTGATGACCGGGATGTTGAAACAGTCGCAGAAGCGGATGAAGCGTGCCGCCTTCTCGCTGGCCTTGATGTCCAGCACGCCGGCCAGCACCGCCGGCTGGTTGGCGACGATGCCCACACTGAACCCGCCCAGCCGGGCGAAGCCGACGACGATGTTCTGCGCGTAGTGCTCGTGAATCTCGAAGAAGCGCCCCTCGTCGGCGACCAGCCGGATCACGTCCTTGATGTTGTAGGGCTTGCTGGGGTCGTCGGGGACAATGTCGTTGAGCGCCTCTTCGGTGCGCAGCGGGTCGTCCTTGCTCGGCTCGAAGGGCGGGTCTTCCATATTGTTCTGCGGCATGTAGCCCAGAATCTCGCGGATGAGGAACAGCGCGTCCTCTTCGCTGTTAGCCGCCACGTGACTCACTCCGCTGAGCGTATTGTGGGTCATGGCCCCGCCCAACTCCTCAAAAGTGACATCCTCGTGAGTGACGGCGCGCACCACGTCCGGCCCGGTGACGAACATGTACGACGTGTCTTTGACCATGAAGACGAAGTCGGTCAGCGCCGGGCTGTAGACCGCGCCGCCTGCGCATGGCCCCATGATCACGCTGATCTGCGGGATCACGCCGCTGGCCAGCGTGTTGCGCAGGAAGATGTCGGCGTAACCGCCCAGGCTGACCACGCCCTCTTGAATGCGCGCCCCGCCGGAGTCGTTGAGGCCGATGACCGGCGCGCCGTTCTTCATGGCCATATCCATGATCTTGCAGATTTTCTCGGCGTGAACTTCGCTCAGCGAGCCGCCCATCACCGTGAAGTCCTGTGAGAAGGCGTAGACCAGCCGCCCGCTGATCGTCCCCCAGCCGGTGACGACGCTATCGCCGAAGAACTGCTTATCCGGCTCGTCCATGCCGAAATTGCGCTCGCGGTGCACCACAAAAGCGTCCATCTCGCGAAAGCTGCCCGGATCGAGCAGCAAGTCGAGCCGCTCGCGGGCGGTCAGCTTGCCGGACTTGTGCTGCTTCTCCACGCGGTCTGGCCCGCCGCCCGCTGCGCTCTGCAACCGCATCTGGTTAAGCTGTTCAATCTTGGGATTTGTTGTCGCCATCAGGCCCATTCTCCGCGATTCGTCCGCCCTGCCCACTGCCGGGAACAGCGCCCGGCGCATCGAACGCGGCGCGCACGCGCCGCCAGCGCACCACCCAGGCTGCCGCCCCGACCAGCAGCACGACCAGCACCGCCTGAAAGGCGATGCGCTGCCGGGCGAAGTCAGCGCGGGCGAAGCCAATAGTCCATAACACGCTAAACGCGCCGTAGTTGCTCAGAGCGAGCACCAGCCAGCGGCGCGCCCATCGCTTGCGTCGGACCAGCCCCAGGCCCAGCGCCAGCAGCAGCGCGGCCCAGCCCAGCGCGAGAGCCGCGCGCAGCAACGGCGGGTAGGAAACGCCCATCGCGCGGTAGCGCCCGGCGTGCCAGGCGTGGCCGAGCGCCAGCGCCAGGTTAGCCGCTCCGACGAGCAACACGGCCAGGCTGAGCGCCCACAGAGTCCAGGGCCGACGCGGGCGATAAACTCCATCAGACATGTGCGGGCATTATAGCCCAGGCCCAGGTCACAATCCAACCGGCGAACCGGTGAGGGACTGGGGGAGAGCGTCACCGCAGAGGGCGCGGAGGAAAGCGGGAAAGGCAGACTTCCGAAGTCTTCGAAGACTTCGGAAGTCTTGTTCTTCTGCCCTTGTGCGGTTCAATAATCCTACCCCCGCCCTGAACAGCCTCCACCGGCGATAACGCCCCGCCGGAACACCCTGCTCAGTTCTGCTATAATTAGGAGTCAGGCCGCATATCCGGGCGGCACACCCGCGTGGTGCATGGGCAGCCACACGGCGGGGCATAGCGCGCCCCGCCCTCACCCTGGTATCGAAGGCGGAAGAGGCACGGAGATAGAAGGGAGCGAATCATGTCCACACGAGGCATTTACAGCCGGGACGGAGAAGTGTTCGGGTACGTGGAGGGCAGCCGCCTCTACGACCTCAACGGCAACCTGACAGGTGTCGTGCGGGGGCGTATCGTCTACGATTTGCACGGCAACCGGCACTGGATCATCAACCGCGACGCGCTGCTGGACGTGCGCGGCAGAGTGATCGGCTACCTGGGCGAGTCCGTTTCCCAGGCGCACCGCTAATCCTCCGCAAAGGGAGACTGCATATGACTGCACCAGACGTCAAGAAGCTGAATTCGATGCGCTTCTTGGAGGCGCATGGAGTCGCCTACGAAACCCACACCTACGACGAGAACATCACCGACGGGGTCGGCGCGGCCCAGGCGATGGGCTTTCCGCCGTCCCAGGTCTATAAGACGCTCGTCGTGCAGCTCAAGGATAACGAGCACGCCCTGGTCATGATCGCCGCCGACCAGACGCTCGACCTCAAACGCTTTGCCAAGTCCATCGGGCAGAAGAAAGCGACCATGCCCACCAAGCGCGGCGCGGAGATAGTCACCGGCCTGCGCACCGGCGGCATCGGCGCGCTGGCTCTCACCCACAAGCGGTGGGGCGTCTACCTGGACGACGCGGCCAAGCAGCACGAGACTATTCTGGTCAACGCCGGGCAGCGCGGGGTCAATGTGCAGGTGAAGGTGGACGACCTGGTGCGTGCGCTCAACGCCAAGCTGCTGGCGCTCACCGCGCCGGACGCCGAAGCCGAGGCGAGCGAGTAGAGGCCCAGCACAGAGTAGCGCCCCGTGTGATGGGGTCTCTCAAACACAGACTTCCGAAGTCCCGCGGGACTTCGGAAGTCTTGTTCACGCTCTCTCGCGCCCCGGCAGGAATACTGCCCACCAAAGCAACGATGGTTCGCGTAGAGGTGTTGCTCTGCTGCACCCCCTGCTCTGCCGCGCCCCGGCTAGCCCTTCGCCATGTAACCGCGCAGCTTGTTGGCCAGGTTGCTCAGCGGCATAGTTTGCAGCCAGACCTTGCCCGGCCCGGTGATCGTCGCCAGGAACAGCCCCTCACCGCCGCCCAGCCAGTTCATCACCCCCTTGACCATGGTGATGTCGTAGTCGCAGGTCGGCTCGTACATGGCGATATG
>DYGW01000051.1 GCA_020724485.1 Thermoflexus sp.
GCAGGGTGGCTGGCACCGGCGGGCGGACAGGCGCGGATGAAGAAGCGGTGGCCGAGCGTGCTGCTCGGCGTGGCGGTGAGCGCGGTCGCGCTGGTGTACCTGTTCCGGCGCGACCTCAGCGGCGTGCAGAGCGAGCTACGCAATGCTCAGTACGTGTGGGTGGTACCTTGCATGGCGCTGTCGTATGGCGGGCTGTGGCTGCGCAGCCTGCGCTGGCGCGTCCTGCTCGGCTATCGCATCGCCCCGGCGCGCAGCTTCCACATCTTGAACGTCAGCTACTTCATCAACGGCGTGCTGCCCCTGCGCGTGGGGGAACTGGTGCGGGCGGTACTGGCCGCGCGGATTGACCCGCCGCTGCCGGTCTTCACCTCGCTGAGCACGATCGTCGTCGAGCGGCTGCTGGATACGCTGGCTGTCTTTGTGTTGGTGGGGCTGGTGCTGGCGCTCCTGCCGGTCGGGTTGGGGATCGGCTTTCTGGGGATGGCGCTGGGCGTCGGCGCGGTGATCGGCGTGATCGTGCTGGCGGTGCTCGCCGCGCGGCCCGTTTGGGCGCACGCGCTGCTCGACCGGCTGGCGCGCATCATCCCGGCGCTGCGCCGGCCCGCGCTGCGCGCCTGGCTCGATAACGCGCTGGAAGGCATCCGTCCGCTGGCCTCGGCGCGGGCGACGCTGCTCGCCGTTGGGTGGACAGCCGCCGCGTGGACGCTGTCGGTTGCGGCGGGCTACGCGCTGCTGTTCGCCATCTTCGGCTCACCCACGTGGGTGGCGGCCATGGCGATGGTGGCGCTGGCTTCCTTTGTCATCGCCGTGCCCGCCGTGCCCGGCAATCTCGGCCCGTTCGAGGCGGCGATTGTGTTCGCCCTGGCCAGCACCGACCTGGTCGCCGCGCCGACCGCTGCGCCAGCGGTTGCCTTTGCCCTGCTGCTGCACGCAGTCAATTTGCTGACGTACATCTCCGCCGGACTGGTCGGGTTGTGGGTGGAGGGCGTCAGCCTGGGCGAAGTGACCGGGGCGGCACGCGGGCTGCGGTTGCGCGGGCAGGGCGCGGCGTCCGCCGAGACGGAGACTAGCACAGGGACGAACGTGAGCGCATGATCGAACAGCCGGATTCCCCTGAGATGAACAACCGCCCGTTGCGCATTCTGGCGGCGCTGCAGTATTACCTGCCGCACCGCACCGGCGTGCCGATCCACGTGCAGCGCGTGGCTGAGGCGCTGGTGAAGCGCGGGCACCAGGTGACGATCCTGGCAGCGCGTCACTCGATTGAGTTGCCGCGCGACGAGACGATCAACGGCGTGCGCATCGTCCGGTTGTGGGCACCGTTGCGCGTCAGCCGGGGCATGGTCATGCCCGCCTATCCCTGGGCGGCGTGGGGGCTGATCCGGCTGCACGACGTGGTCTGGCTGCACACGCCCATGCTGGAAACCTCGCTGATGGCTTTCCTGACGCGGGCAGCGGGCAAGCAGCTTATCGCTACCCATCACGGCGACCTGATTCTGCCGCCGGGGTTGTTCAACCGCTTCGTGCGCTGGTTCACCTTCGCCAATTACCGCTTCATGGCTAGCCGTGCTGCGCGCCTGATCGCTTACAGCCACGACTACGCCGATCACAGCTACTACCTCAAGCCATTCCGCGACCGCGTCTCGGTGATCTACCCCCCGATCCAAGTGCCCGACCCCGACCCGGAGCGTGTGGCCGAACTACGCGAGCGCTGGCAGGCCGACGGCGGGCCGATCATCGGCTATGCGGGGCGCTTCGTTCAGGAGAAGCGGCCTGACTTGCTAATCCGCGCCCTGGAGGTGATCAACCGGAGCTTCCCGCGCGCGCGGGTGGTCTTCGCCGGGGAATACGACATCCGCTACGAGGACACCTGGGAGCGCAACCAGGCGCTCGTCCAGCGTTACCGCGACCAGCTTATCTTCCTGGGACAGCTCAGCAGTATGCAGGCAATGGCCAATTTCTACGCCGCCTGCGATGTGCTGGTGCTGCCCAGCGACAGCGAGTGCTTCGCCCTGGTACAGGTGGAGGCGATGCTGTGCGGCACGCCGGTGGTGATGACCGACACACCGGGCGGGCGCGTGCCCGTCAGCGTGACCAGCATGGGCGCGATTGTGCCGCGCGGCGACTGGGAGGCGATTGGCGCGGCGGTGGTGGACATCTTGCAGCAGCCGGAGCGGTACGCCAGGCCGCGCGCCGACATCGAGCGGGCGTTCAGCCTGGACGAGACGGTGCGGCGCTACGAGAAGCACCTGCGCCGCGCTGCCCGGATTCCGGGGTGGAAGTGACCGCAGATGACCATTGACCCAGCCCTCATTGCTCACATGACCCGCAACGAGGCCGACATGGCCTTCAAGAAGCGGGTGCAGACCGTCTTCGAGTGGGTGCCGCTGGCGGACGGGGCGCGGGTACTCGACTGCGCCTGCGGGCGCGGCTTCTACCTGAACATGATCCGCCATGTCAGCCGGTGCGCGTTGGTCGGGTTGGAACTGGACGAGACGATCATCCGCAAGGCGCAGCGCAACGTGGGGCACCTGCCGGGTATCACGCTGACGCGGGGCAACATCTACACCCTGCCGTTCCCGGACGCCTATTTCGACGGGGTGATCCTCTCGGAGATTCTGGAGCATATTGATGACGACGTGGCCGGGCTGCGCGAGGTCTGGCGCGTGCTGAGGCCGGGCGGCGTGGTGGCGATCACCGTCCCCCACGCCAATTATCCGTTTCTGTGGGACCCGATCAACTGGACGCTGGAGCGCACGGTGAGGCGTCCCATCCGGCGCGGGCCGCTGGCGGGCATCTGGGCCAATCACGTGCGGCTCTATCGGCGCGAGGGGCTGCGCGCGGCGGTGGAGGCGGCGGGCTTCGTGGTGGAGGCGGAACGATCCTTCACCCATTACAGCCTCCCCTTCATCCACAACCTGGTCTACGGGCTGGGCAAGCCGCTGCTGGAGTCCGGCTTGCTGCCGGAGCGCATGGCGACCGCCGCCGACCGCACCACATTTGACCAGAACCGGGGCAGCCTGCTCAACCCGATCAACCTGGGGGTGGCCGTGCTCAACCTGTTCGACCGGCCCAACAAGCTCGACGAGCCGCCGGAGCGCAGCACCGTCAACCTGGCGATCAAGGGGCGCAAGCCCGCCTAGCGCCCGATACAGCAGATAGCGAAGATGCAGCGAATCTCATGAGCGAGACTTTCGTCGAACTACCACCCGGCTCAGAGCAACAGGACGCCCCGCCCGGCGTGGGGCCGGGGGCGGATGCCGGGCATTGCGGCGATGAGATGGATGTCGCTCCCCCGCGCACGGTCGTCTTTGAAGACCTGACGCTGGCCCAGGCGCTCGCTTATCTCGTCTGGCGGCCTCGTGACACAGCGCGCCTGCTGTGGACGGTGCTCACCCGCGACTCAGACGCGCTCGCCCCCGGCGCTGAGCAGACGCCGCCGGTGATGGCCATCCCCGCGCCCGCAGCCGAGCCAGAACCGCCCGCAGCGGCGGCGCTCCTGGTTCCGGTCAGTGCGCCGGGCGAGCACGGCCAGCGGGCGACGGGTTTGGCGCTGGGCGGGCGGGCGGCTGCCGTGTGGATCGGCGTGGTGGCGCTGGCCGTGCTGCTGGCGCTGCGCGGCGGGACGGTGCTCTACGACGCGGCGCGTACCCCGGCGCTGCGCATGGCCCGCGATCCGAACGGCGCGGAGCTGTGGTTCCTGCTGGCGGGGATGCTCTTCACCGGCGTCGAGCTGTGGGACGCGCGCCGCTGGTGGACGGCGCGCCTGCCGGACTTCAACCGGCGGCTGTGGGCGCGCTTCCACGCTAACGGCCTGGCTCACCTGTGGGTCGCCGGGCTGCTGGTCGCGGCGCTGGCGCTGCTCGTCCTGGCCATGATCGGGGTGGGCGGGCTGGTCGGCGCGGCGCTGTGGGTTGCCCTGGCGTTGGGGCTGTGGGTAGGCGCGTTGCTCGGCACCACGTCGCCCCTGCCGGAGTCCGCCCCGGACGCCGCCAGCGACTTCCCGCTGGCTCCTGCTGAGCCGGGCGGCGAAGTGTTCGTCGTGTGCTCGGCGCTGCGGGCGGCGGAGCCGGTACGCGCGGCGCGCCCGGCAGCAGTTGGCTGGCCCGTCCGCGCGCTGCTGATCATCCCGGCAGTGCTGCTGTCCGCCTTGACCCTTCGCTGGAATGTGGCGCGCGATGTCTCCGGCAACATCAGCGACGTGGTGATCACCGGGCGCGGGGCGCTGGCCTGGGCGCTGAGCGTGCTCCTGTGGGTCGTCGTGCTGATCGGGGGAGTCCGGCTGCCGCCGGCGATCCGGCGCGCGTGGTCGTGGCGGGCGCTGGTGGGCTGGCCCACGCTGGCGTTGATCGCCACCATTGCCCTGGGCGCGGCCTTCCGGTTGTACGCGCTCGATTCCACGCCGCCGGAGATGACCAGCGATCACATGGAGAAGCTGCTCGACGCGCTGAAAGTGCACGACGGCTACTACGCCGTGTTTTTCCCCAACAACGGCGGGCGCGAAGCGTTCCAGATGTACCTGGTGGCGCTGATTGCCGGGCCGCTGGGCGCCGGGTTCAACTTCACGGCGCTCAAGCTGGCGACGGCCCTCGAAGGGCTGCTGGCGCTGCCCGCGTTGTGGTGGATGGCCCGCCAGGTGATTGGCACGGCGACGGAGCGCGACCGCCAGCTTGGTCACTGGGTCGGGATTGCGCTGGCCGGGCTGGTGGCGATCAGCGGGTGGCACGTCATGCTCTCGCGGCTGGGCCTGCGCATCGTCCTGACGCCGCTGACGGTCGCGCTGGCGATTGGCTTTCTGGCGCGGGCCATGCGCGGCGCGCAGGCGCGCGATTTCGCCGCGCTCGGCGGGGTGCTGGGGGCGGGCGTCTATTTCTACCAGGCCAACCGGATGCTGCCGATCCTGGTGGTGATCGGCCTGGCGCTGGCCGGGCTGGGCGCGCTGCGGGCGTCGCGCGAGTGGTGGCGCTGGCTGGGCGAGGCGGCGGGACTGGCAGCGCTGGCGGTCGTCCCGCTGGCGGCGCTGGCTTACGCGGGGAGTGTGCTGGCGGAGGCGGCTGATCCCGGCGCGCGGGACACGGGCGAGAGCCTCAGGCTCTACCTGCCGGTTCTGGCGATGGCCTGGCTGGGCGGGCTGGCGCTGGCCCTGCGCGCCCGGCACGATAACCGGCTGCTGGTGCTCGCGCGCGGGCTGCTGATCACGGTGGTGGTGGCGCTGGCGCTCTACCTGCCCATGTACCGTTACAGCGAGTTGCACGACGCGGAGTTCTGGAACCGCACGCGCGGGCGCTTGTTCGGCGAGAATGCCTTTGTGCGCACGGATGCGGCGGGCAACCAGGTGTCGTATGAGCCGGGCCTGCGCGAGCAAGCGGAGCGCCTGTGGGAGCAGCGCGACGTGTTCGTGACGAACTACGCCGACGCGCTGCGCATGTTCCACTGGGAAGGCGACGTGGCCTGGATCAACAACGCCAACGTCCGCCCGGCGCTGGGACCGACCCTGAGCGGGCTGGTACTGTTAGGCGTGGTCGTGTGGGCGGTGTGGGTCTTTCGCCGGCGCGATGCGGCCCTGTGGCTGCTGCCGGCGTGCATCCTGGTCATGTTGCTGCCAACGGCGCTCACCCTGGCCTACACCATCGAGAATCCCAGTTTCACGCGGGCCAGCGGCGCGATCCCGCCCGTGCTCATGCTGGCGGCACTGCCCGTCGGGACGCTCGGCTGGCGGCTGAGCCGCGCGGTGTGGGGCAGCAGGCGTATCCCGGTGGGGCATGTCGTGGCGCTGGTGCTGCTGGCGTTGCTGCTGTGGCAGGGCATCGGGCCGGAGTGGGACGGCTATTTCAGCGAGTATCGCCTCAGCTACAGCCGCAGTTGGCCGCCCTACCGCGAGATCGCCCAGCCGCTGCGCAGCTTTGCCGAGAGCGAGGGCAGCTACGGCAACGGCTTCATGGTCGCCTATCCGCACTGGCTGGATCACCGCATCCTGGGGACGATGGCGGGCGACATTCGCTGGCCGAACGGGTTGGTCACCCGTGACGCCCTGCTGCCCATGATCGCGGCCAACCAGGGCACGCCCTACGCCTACGACCCGGCGCGACCGTTGTTCGTGATGTACCACCTGGCGGACGTGGACACGGCGGCCTATCTGGCGGCGTTGTTCCCCGGCGGCGAGACGAGGCTGTTCCAGTACAGCTACGAGACGGCTCCCGGCGTCTACACCCAGGGCGAGTTCTACATTTACCAGGTGTGGGCCGGGGTGCTGCCCTGAGCCGCGCCCGCCGCTGAGGTTTTGGGGCAGACAGCAACGAGAAAGCATGAAGACGGCGGCCTGTTGACCTCACCCCCGCCCGGCGCTGGCGGAGAGGGGGCAAGCCGAGCGCAGCGAGGCTGGGGGTGAGGTAAAGTCCAGGAGCACTCCAAGCCGCAGACATGCCGAATGCCTGTTGACCCCCGAACGTCGCTGAGGAAGCGGCGGGGCGGGCGTGTAGTGTATAGGATCGCCGCCGGCGCAGCAGCCGGGGGCGTAAACCTGCGAGTGACGACCGTTGACGGACGATAGCCTATATTCCGAGTCTGGCCAGCCCTTGACCGGCGGCGGGCAGCCCGCCGTGCTGGAGGCGAACGCCGCCCCCGCCGCTGAGCTGGATTCCGCGCCGCAGACGCCGCCCGCACTGGCTCACTCGCGCCCGCGCCGGGTCCGCCGGGCGGACGCGCTGGTCTACGCGCTGCTGGCAGTGGTGCTGGCAGTGGCGGCCTGGCTGCGCTTCGACGGGCAGAACTGGGACGACTACACGCATCTGCACCCTGACGAACGCTTCCTGACCGATGTGGTCAGTCTGCTGGGCGGGCCGCTCCAGTTCACCGACAGGTCGCTGGAGGAACAGGCAGCGCACCGCGCCCGCTGCGAAGCGCGCTACCCGGTGACGGGCGGCGATCCGGTGCAATCGCTGCTGGGCGCAGGGCGGGGTGGCTATTTCGATGCGGAGTGTTCCTCGCTCAACCCCAACAACATCGGCAAGGGCCTCTACGTCTACGGCGAGTTCCCGCTATTCACCGTGCACGCGGCGGGTGTAGCCCGCTCGCAGCTCTCGCGTGACATACACGCGCTGCTGCTGGCCTTCGACGATGACGGCGTTATCGAGCACGCCGTCACGACGCACTGGGAAGGCTACGGTGGTGCGCAGCTTGTCGGGCGGGCGATCTCGGCGCTGGCCGACTGGCTGACCGTCGGCGTGCTGTTCCTGCTGGGGCGGCGGCTGTACGGGCGCTGGACTGGCCTATTGGCGGCGGCGCTGTACGGCGTGGCGGCTTTTCCCATCCAGCAGGCGCACTTCTGGACGGTGGACGCCTTCACCACCTTCTGGGTGACGCTGGCCCTCTATTTCGCCGCGCGCGTCCTGGACGGGGCGGGGCTGCGCCAGGGGCCAATCGCCCTGCTGTACGCGCTGATCTGGTTCGGCGGGACGGCCTGGGACGCCGCCGCGCGCGATTACCCGGTAATCGGGCTGATCTCGCTGGGCGTGTTCGGGCTGCTGGCGCTCGCCATCCTGACGGCGGTGAGCGCGCTGGCGCGGCGGGGGCGCGCCCTGTTGCCCGGCCTGGCCGGGGTGATCGCCTCGCTGGCGCACCTGGCGCTGTGGGGCGCGCTCGGCCTGCTCGCGCCGCGCGATTTGCCACTGACGCGCGATCTGCTGGCGCTAAGCGCGGCCAGCCTGGTTTACGGGCTGGCTGTGCTGGCGATTTACGTGGCGGCGGGCGCCATCCGGCGGCGGGCGCTGGGCGAAGTCCCGGCGCGGCAGGGCACGACGGCCATTGGCGCGGCGGTTGGCGTGCTGTGGATCGCGCTGGTGGTGGGCGCGCTGGCCGGTGGGCTGGCGGCGTGGGCGACGCTGTTGGTGGCGACAGCGGCGACGCTGCTGCTCATCTGGGACACGACCGAGCTAACCGACTACGCCCTCTTTGGGCTGGCGCTGGGCGGAGCGGTAGCCAGCCGGGTCAACGTCGCACCGCTGGCCGGAATCATCGTCGTGGCGGCGGGGCTGCGCGCGCTGCCCGCGCTCGATGCGGCGCTGCACCGCTCGCAGCGGACGCGGCTGGTCGCCTCCGCCCTGACCGGGGTGATGACGGCGGCGCTGCTGTCGCTGATCGTCTTCCGGCTGTTGCAGCCGCACGCCTTCCTGGGGCCGGGGCTGTTCGGGCTGAAGTTCAACCCCGGCTGGCGCGAGGACATCTCCGAAGCGGCTTACCTGACTTCGGGCGACTGGGACGCGCCGCCCAATCACCAGTGGGCCAGCCGCACGCCCTATTTCTTCCCCTGGCGCAATATCGTGCTGTGGGGCTTCGGCATTCCGTTGGGCCTGGTGGCGTGGGGCGCGTGGGCCTGGGCGGGCGTGGGCATTCTGCGCGCGCAGCGGCGCTGGACGCGCCATGCCATCCCCTTTCTGTGGGTGTTGGTCTGTTTCGGCTGGCTGGGCGGGCGCTGGGTGACGACCATGCGTTACTTCCTGCCGATCTATCCGGCGCTGGCGCTCTTCGCGGCCTGGGCGCTGATCGCGCTGCTGGCGGAGGCGCGCAAGCGCCATCACCTCCGCCTGCGCTGGGGGCGGCTGGCGCTGGGTGGAGCCGTGACGATGCTCGTGATTGTCGTCGGCTATACGGCGCTGTACGGGTTCGCCTTCCACACCATTCACCGCCAGCAGCTTACGCGCGTGGCGGCGTCGCGCTGGTTCCAGGAGAACGTGCCGGGGGATTTCGGCGTCTGGATCGAGGGCGAGGACGGGGCGCGCAAGCTGGTCAACGTGGGCCGGACGTATATCGCGCCGCCGCCTTCCGTCACGCGCATCGAGCAGGGCGAGACGGTCGAACTGCCGTTCACGGTGCCCGCAGACGCCCGGCTGGCCGGGATTACGCTCAACCGCCTGCTCGACCCGCTGGCCGACCCGCAGCCGGAGGCGCTGCGCGTGCGGGTGTTCCAGAATGATCCGGCCCTGGGGCGGCAGCTTCTCTTTGAGGACACGATCCGCGCTGACCTGGCGCAGACGGACTCGGTCTACGGGCAGGCATACACGGTTGAGCCAGTCGGTGAAGTGCTGCTACCCGCGCCGCTCGACCCGAACGCACAGCCCGCGCCTTACCTGCTGGAAGTCACTGTTGTGGAGGGCGGGCCGGTGACCTCCCTGCGCGACGTGACCGACGCGGCGGGGGCGGTGCTCGGCGACGTGTCGCTCGACTTGCAGATCGTGGGGGGCGGGACGCAGACGGCGGTTGACCTCAGCTTTGAAGCGCAACCGCTCCTGCGCGGGCACGGCGACGACATCCCGCTCACGCCCACGCACTGGACGGTCGGTGGCAGCGACCCGCTCACCTTCGAGATTCCCATAGACGGCGTGATCCGCGAGATCGAGATTCCCCACCTGGGCGACCCGCTGCGCGACTCCGGCGAAGAGACCGTGCGCCTGACGCTGACCGGCCCGGACGGGATGCAGACCTCGGCGGTGCTGCGCGGCGATTTCAACGAAGGGGCGAACCCGCTTGGCCTCCCGCAGACGGTGATCTTCGACCCACCGCTGACCGTGCGCCGCCTGGACGCGCTGGGCAACCGCCAGACGGCCACGCTGACCGTCGAGGCGCTCGACCCGGTCTACACGTCCGGCCCGGTCATCGCCTGGGAGGGCGACTGGGACGACCCGATTCCCTGGCCGGTCTGCGCGCTGCCAAATGGCGTGACCTACCGCGACGACCTGCCGTCGGGCCTCTCGACCTACGACTGCGCGGCGGTCAACATGTACGGCGCGCACTACCAGGGCATCAAGCTGTGGATGGTGGCCGAGGACAACGAGCAGAAATATCAGGCGATGACCAACGCCCTCGACCAGGCCGACTACATTGTCATCTCCAGCAACCGCTTCTACGACTCGCTGTCGCGCATCCCCTGGCGCTGGCCGATGTCTCTGGCCTACTACGACGCGCTGTTCGACGGGCGGCTGGGCTTTGAGCTGGTGCGCCAATTTGAGTCGGCCCCGCAGCTTGGTCCCTTCCGCATCCGCGACCAGGTGACGCCGCTGGACGATCTGCCTGGCTGGGTCAACGAGCACTGGGAGGCCGAAGAAGCCTTCAGCGTCTACGATCACCCGATCGTGCTCGTCTTCAAGAAAGCAGACGCCTATTCGCCGGAGAACACGCGGGCGATTCTCGACAGCGTCTCGATTCGCCCGGTGCGCTCGGCCATCCCCGGCTATGCCGCTGACCCGGAGCCGGTCGGCGTGGCAACCTGGGGCGCTAAGCAGGCCTCGCAAAGCCCGACGCTGCTGCACCTGGACGAGGACAAGTGGGAGATGCAGCGCGTGGGCGGCACCTGGCGCGACCTCTTTGACCCGGAGTCGCCGCTCAACCGCAGCCAGGTTCTGGCTGTGATCGTCTGGTGGGCGCTCATGGTGCTGGCGGGGTGGATCGCCTGGCCGCTGCTCTTTGTGGCGCTGCCCACGCTGCCGGATCGCGCTTACCCGGCGGCCAAGATCACCGCCTGGCTGATCGTCGCCTGGGTGGCCTGGGCCGGCGGGACGCTCAACCTGCACACCTGGTCACGCGGCGGCCTGGCGCTGATTCTGCTGGCGCTGGCCGCGCTAAGCCTGGCTGTGGTCTGGCGGCGGCGGGGGCAGCTCGCGGCCTACGTGTGCACCAACTGGAGCTTCCTGCTGGCGATGGAGGCGCTGACCCTGGCCCTGTTCCTGGCGTTCGTGGGCGTGCGCCTGAGCAACCCCGACCTGTGGCATGGCAGCTTCGGCGGCGAGAAGCCGATGGACTTCGCCTACTTCAACGCCGTGCTGCGCAGCACGGTCTTCCCGCCGCTCGATCCCTGGTTTTCCGGCGGGTACATCAACTACTACTACTTCGGCTACGTGATCGTCGGCGCGCCGGTCAAGCTGCTGGGCATCGCGCCGTCGGTGGCCTATAACCTGATCATCCCGGCGCTGTTCGCCATGACGGGCATCGGCGTGTTCAGCATCGCCTACAACTGGGTGCGGGCGCGGTCGGTGAGGCCGGGGCAGATTGAGGGGGCGACGGGGCAGAACGCCTCACCCCCTAAATCCCCCTCTCCAGCCGAGCTAGAGAGGGGGACTTCGCCGCTCGATGCCGGTATCACCTTCTCTCTGGCTGTGCCGGGGAGTGGGGCGGAGGGAGGAGCGGGGGACGAGCCGCGTCCGCCAAGGGGCAACGCTTGGCTGGCCGGGCTGCTGGCGCTGTTGCTGGCGGTGGTGCTGGGCAACCTGGGCACGCTACACGTCGTGGTGACCAACGTCGCCGCGCTGGACGGCTGGTCGCAGCCGCCCCTGTACGAGCAAGTGCGCCGCGAGGAGATTCAAGTCCAGCGCGACCGGCTGTACCAGAAGTTCTACGCCGAGGAAGTCAAGGAGTTCCGGGCGAAACATGACGGTCAAGAGCCGGTTGGAGTGGCCGATATAATGGCTGTAACCGAGGCCGCTCAGCGTCGCGTAGAGTCGTATATCGAGGACTACGCAGAGCACCCGCCGCTGCTGCGTCTGTGGCAGTACGAGCTGGGCAACCTGCGCGAGCAGATCGGCGCGTTCTTCGGCGGGCTGGGCAAGGTGCTCGACGGGCAGCCGCTGCCCATGCACACGCACCGCTGGTACTGGGGACCGACGCGCATCATCAGCGAATTGCCCAACGGGGCCGGGCGCGGGGCCATCGCCGAGATGCCCTACTTCACCTTCCTCTACGGCGACCTGCACGCGCACATGATCGCCTTCCCGGTGACTTTGCTGGCCCTGCTCTGGCTGCTGGCTGAGATCATCGGGGCGGGGCACGCCCTGCGTGCGCCGTGGGAAGCGGGGCTGGCTCTGGCCCTGGGCGCGCTGGCCGTCGGCGTGCTGCGCCCGACCAACACCTGGGACTGGATCACGTACCTCCTGCTCGGCGTCGCCGGGCTGACTTTCGTGGCCTGGCTGGGGGCAACCCGGTCGCGGCGCGGCGACCCGCCGCCGGAGATCGCCGCGCGGCTGTGGGACTGGCTGCGTCCAAGCCGGGCGCGCGAGCTATGGCTGATTCTGCTCGTGCTGCCGGTGATGCTCGCCGCCCGCCTGGGATTCTACTTCTTCCAGCGCGCCCAGGCCGACCAGGAGGCGGCGCGCGGGGTGACCGCGCCCGCTGTGACACTCAGCCTGTCCAGCGTCGTCGTGTGGATGGCTGCCGGGCTGGTGCTGGCTGTCGCCCTGTACGTCGCCGCGCTGATCGCGGCGCGCGCCCGGCTCGACCGGCGGCTGCTGTGGGCGTGGATCGGGCGGGTGGCGCTGTTCGTCGGGCTGACCTTCGTCGTCGGACTGCCGTTCACGGCCTATTTCGCTACCGCCTACAACTCAGTCAAGCCCTGGGAGCAGGAGACGACGCCGCTGTGGGCGTATCTCTATGTGCACGGCACCCTCATCTTCCTGGTGATTTCGCTGCTGGTCTGGCAGACAGCACGCTGGCTGCGCGCGGTGCGCGTGCGCGCGCTGGAAGGGCTGGCCGTGCCTGTGCTGGGGATTGGTGGGGGCCTACTGCTCGTGCTGCTGGCGTCCATCGTCTACGGCGTGCGCGAGGCGGCGGTCGCTCAATTGGCAGTGCCGCTGATCGCCTGGGCTGCGCTGCTGTTCTTCCTGCCGGGGCAGAGCGCGCTGCTGCGCGCCATTAACGCCCTGATCGCGCTGGCGCTGGCGATCTCGCTTGGCGTGGAGCTGGTCGTGCTGGACGGCGACATTGGCCGCCAGAACACGGTGTTCAAGTTTTACTTGCAGGTCTGGTTCCTATTGAGTATTGTCGGCGGGGTCGGGCTGGCCTGGATGCTGCGCAGCGCGGGGCGCTGGCACCCGCTACTACGCGGGCTGTGGCAGGGCGGGCTGGCCGTGCTGCTGACCATCGCTGCGCTGTATCCCGTGCTGGCGACGCGGGCGCGCGCCCTGGATCGCTTCAACAAGGACGCGACGCCGCTGACGCTCGACGGGATGGAGTACATGAAGTACGCCATTCACGGCGAGTCCGGCCTGTACTTCCGGCTGGACGGCGATTATGACATGATTCGCTGGCTGCAAGAGCACGTCGAAGGCACGCCAGTGGTCATGGAAGCGCACCTGTACCCGTCCGAATATCACTGGGGTGGGCGGATCAGCATCTATACCGGGCTGCCGACGCTGCTCGGCTGGCGCTTTCACCAGATGCAGCAGCACAGCCTGCCGGACATGAATCTGCTCGTGCAGACGCGCGAGAACAACGCGGCGGCCTTCTACTCGCTGGGTGGGGAGGAGGGCATCCGCGCGGCGCGGCGCTTGATTGAGCATTACGACATCGAGTACATCGTCGTCGGCACGTTGGAGCGGGCGTTCTACGGAGACATTGCCCTTGACCCGGCCAGTGGGCTGCAGACGGCGGGGCACGCCGAGGGCCTGGCTAAGTTCGACGCGATGGTGGCGGCGGGCCTGCTGACGCTGGAGTACAGCGCCGACCGCTGCCTGAACACGACCATCACTGATGCGGCGACCTGCCCGCCGGCGCAGGTCTACACGGACAAGATTTACCGCGTCGTAACAGGCGCGGTGCAGGGTAGTGAGACGGCATGGACGCTTCGCTGATCACGGACTGGCTGGGCCGCGAAGGCGGCTTCGTCCTGCGCTGGTGGCTGCTGGTGACGCTGGCGGGCGCGGCGGCGTGGCCGCTGCTCTTCCGCTTGATGGGCGCGCTGCCAGACCGGGGCTACACGCTGGCCCGCGCCGCCGGGCTGATGCTGGCCGGGTTCGTGTTCTGGTTCCTGGGCAGCCTGGGCCTGCTGCGCAACGATCCGGCGGGGATGGTCTTCGCCTGGCTGGTGGTGGTCGCCCTGGGCGCGGTTGCCGTGTGGCGCTGGGACGAGCGCCCGGCGCTGCGTCCCTGGCTGGGCGAGCACTGGCCGCTGGTCGTGGTGACGGAGGCGTTCTTCCTGGCGCTGCTCTTCGGCTGGGCGATCTATCGGGCGCACAACCCGGAGATGGCCAGCACCGAAAAGCCGATGGAGATCATGTTCATCAACGCGATCCGCGCCAGTGAGACGTTCCCGCCGCAGGACGCCTGGCTGAGCGGCTACGCGATCAGCTACTACTACTTCGGCTATGTGATCATCGCCATGCTGGCCGACCTGAGCAGCGTGTCGAGCAGCATCGCTTTCAACACCACGATTGCGCTCGTGTTTTCTCTGACCGGCATTGGCGCGCTGGGCGTGGTCTACAACCTGGTGCGCGCGGATGCTGTGCGTCACGGCGCGGTGGCGCGCCTCAACGCGCTGGGAGCGGGCGTCCTGGGGCTGTGCTTCCTGGTGCTGATGGGCAACCTAGGCACGGCGTTGGTCGAGCTACCCTGGCGCGGTTATGCGCCGGGATTGGTCAACGCGGCCTACTTCGACTTCTGGGACATCGAGGGGCGCGCGGGCACCAGCGAAGTGATCGGCGAAGATGGGACTGTGCGCCGCGTCCCGGCTGACGCGGACGGCGACGCCGTCCCTAACTGGGACGAGCCGCGCCTGCCGCTGGATCGCTTCGAGTTCACCTACGGCATGGGCTGGCGCTACAGCCGCATCGTCCACGACCGCGACCTGAGCGGCACGCCGCACCCGATCCAGCCGATCACGGAGTTCCCCAACTTCAGCTTCGTGCTGGCTGACCTGCACCCACACGTACTGGCGCTGCCCTTCGCCGTGCTGGCCGTCGGGCTGGCGCTGGCGCTGGTATTGGGCGGGCGCGGGCTGGCGCGCTGGGAATACCCCTTCTACGCGATCTGGGTGGGCGGCATGGTCTTCGTCAACTCGTGGGACGCGATCTATCTGCCGCTGCTGGTCGGCGCGGAGACGCTGCGCCGCCTGCTACGCAACGGGAACAGCGTCCTGCACGGGCGCGACCTGATCGGCATCGTCCGTTTTGCGGCGATCCTCGGCGGGCTGACGCTCGTGCTATATCTGCCCTGGCTGATCTCGTTCACGTCGCAGGCGGGCGGTGTGCTGCCCAACGTGATTTACCCGACACAGTGGCCGCAGTTCGTCTTGCAGTTCGGCGTATTCCTCGTCCTGCTGACCGGCTTCCTGCTGGTTGAGATGCGGCGGGCGGGCCGCCGCTTCAACTGGGGGGCTGGCTGGCTGGCGGCGGGACTGTTGGCGGCGGCGTTCGTCCTGGCGCTGGTCGTGCTGGGGCTGCTGGCCTGGGAGAGCGACATGCGCGGGGCCGTCTTCGGCAGCACCAACCCCGGCGCGAGCCTCGGCGACTTGCTGCCGGACATCCTGGCGCGACGCCTGGTTGGGCTGCCGACGGAGCTATGGGCCTTTCTGCTGGTGGCGCTGGTTGTCGGGCGTCTGTTCGCGCGTCCGGCGGCTGGCGCGGCCCCGGCGGCCCTGCACGGTGCGGTCAGCCCGGCGACTGGCTTTGCCCTGCTGCTGGCCGGCGCAGGGGCCGTGCTGACTGTCGCGCCAGAATTCGTCTACCTGCGCGACAACTTCGGGGTGCGCATCAACACCGTCTTCAAGCTCTATTACCAGGGCTGGATTCTGTTCAGTATTGCGGCGGCGTTTGGCGCGTGGTCGGTGCTGGGCAAGTTCACCAAGACTGAGCACGCCGCCGGGCGGCGCACGGTGGCCCTGCAGGGGGTGTATGCGTCGGCGCTGGTGTTGCTTCTCGCGGCGGGGATGGCCTACCCCGTCCTGGCGACACAGGGCCGCGCCCTGGTGGACACAGGGCGGCTGGCTGCCCAAGACCGCCGCGCCGAGTGCCAACGCGCCGCCGCGACGGGCGAGTCCGTTGAGTGCGAGTCGCTGCCCGCGCTGACGCTGGATGGCGCGCCGACGATGGTCAGCGGCGACGAGTACGCGGCGATCCAATGCCTGGCCGCACTGGAGAGCGGGAGCGGGGCAGTGCTGGCCGAAGCGCCGGGCGGCGCTTATGAGCCGCACAAGAGCCGCTTCAGCGGGCTGACGGGCATCCCCACGCTAATCGGCTGGCAGAATCACGAGCGGCAGTGGCGTGGGGCGACGTATTCGGAGGTGACGGATTACCGCCTGGAGAACGGCGAGCGACGCGACCGGGCCAGCGACGTGCAAGACCTCTACACCACGCAGGACTGGGCGCGCGCCTGGCAGGTCATTGACCGCTACGGCATTGATTACATCGTCGTCGGCGGGGCGGAGCGGACGATGATCCGCCAGCTTGCCGGGGACGACACGAGTCGCCAGCGCGAGTACGAGCAGGGGCTGGCTAAGTTCGAGCAGGTTTTGACGCCGGTGTGCGAGTACGGGAGCGCCGCCGTTTACCGCGTCAGGCCGGGGTGAGTCATGAGTCGGGAGTCGGGAGCGGGGAGTAGTGAGTAGGGAAGCGGGTGGCAGGACGAGATGCGGTTCGGGTGTTGGCCATAATCGCTCTGAGTCGCCATCCGGTAGGAGCGTGTGGCCATGCGCCCTGCCGAGCGCGGCACAGCAGGGCCGCCGGGAGGCCAACTCCAGACTCATGACTCACAACTCCCAACTATCGAGGGCGAATCGCTGATGAGCGCAAGAGCACATGACGCGGCCCTGCCGTTTGGCGAGCCGCACCCTGACGAGGGCGACACGCAGCCGATCCCTCTGGGGGCGGCGCTGCGCGTCCGCGTGACGCCGGAAGCCCTGCTCTATGTGGCGCTGGCCTTCCTGGCGCTGGCTCTGCGCGTGGGCGCGCTGGATCGCGCGCCGCTGGACGACGCCCAGGCGCGGCAGGCGCTGGCGGCGCTGCGCGAAGTGGATGGGTGCGTACCGGGGGGCGCGCTCATCGCCGACAGCCCGCTGACCTTCGCCCTGAACGCGATCACCTTCGGCGTGACCGGTAGCGCGGGCGAGACGCTGGCCCGGCTGCCGGTGGCGCTGGCGGGCGTGCTGCTGGCGCTGGCCCCGGCGCTGTGGCGGCGCTACCTCAACCCGCTGCCTGCGCTGGTGCTCAGCTTCTTGCTGGCGATTTCCCCGGTGGCAGTGCTGGCGGCGCGGACGATGAGCGGTGTCACCTGGACGATGCTGCTGGCGCTGGTCGCGCCCTGGCTGATGCTGCGCTTCGTCGAGACAGGCGAGCGACACTGGGCGGTGTTAGCGACGGTGGCGCTGGCGGCGATGGTCTTCCTGGCCGAGCCAGCGGGCTTCCTGACCCTGCTGGGGCTGGCTTTTGGCCTCACCTTCGCCTGGCTGACGGACGATGATCCCGGCTCCAGCGCCGCCGCCGGGCTGCGCCGGACGGCGCGGGCCTGGCCCTGGGCGCGGGGCGCGCTTGCCGCCGCGCTGGTCGTGGTTGGCGTGGCGACGGTCTTCTATTGGGTTCCGGCGGGGCTGACGGCGGTTGGCCAGGTGCTGTGGGCCGGGCTGCGCGGCTTCGTCGAGCGACCGCCGGGCGTCACCACGGCCTTCCCGGCGTGGGTTGCGCTGCGCTACGAGTTGGGGTTGGTCGTGTTCGGGCTGCTGGCGCTGTATCGCGCCGTGCGCCAGGGCGGATTCTTCGAGCGAACACTGGCCGGCTGGGCGCTGGCCGGGATCGTCTGGTCGGTGGGCTACGGCGGGGCGAGCGCGGCCCATGCCCTGTGGATCACCATCCCACTGACCGTGCTGGTGGCGCTGCGCGTCACCGACTGGCTAACCGAGCGTGGCGGCGTGCTGTGGGACGTGCCCGGCTGGGGCGTGCCGCTGCACGCGCTGATCACCTTCGGGCTGTGGCTGGCGGTGGGGCTGAGCGTGATCCTGCTCGGCAAGCAGCTTCTCTATGACCTGCCGCGCGAAGTGACCGATCTGAGCGCGCTGGTCGAGCGGCTCTTCGCCGACATCTACAGCCGCAACACCAATTTTGAGTACCAGCAGATTGGCTCGATTGAGGTGCAGCCCGGCGTGTTCGTCTTCGCCTACGTGCTGGGCTTCATCCAGCTTCGCCTGCTGGTCACGGTGCTGGTGTCGCTGCTCAACGGCGTGCTGTTCTTCCTGGTGGGCAGCCTGTGGGGGGCGCGCGCGTCGTGGCGCGGCTTCGCCCTGGGCACGCTGGCGGCGCTGCTGCTGATCAGCGCCGGGCTAGGCGGGCAGGCGGCGCTCAACCGTGTGGGCGACCCGCGTGATTTGTGGGTGACTGACCCCGTGACCGCTGACGTAGACGAGCTGCGCGAGACGCTGCGCGAGATGAGCCTGCGCGCCACCGGCGAGCCGCGCCTGCTGACGGTCACCGCGCAGGTGCCGCAGGACGGGGCGCTGGCCTGGGCGCTGCGCGACTATCCCAACACTGTGTTCGTGGACGGGGTTGGCGCGGAGGTCACGGCGGCGGCGGTGATCGCGCCCGCCCGCGACGACCCGTCGCGCATGGGCGCGTCCTACGTGGGCAAAGAACTGATCGTGCGCCAGGCGTGGGACATAGACACACTCTCGTGGCGCGATGCGATCATCTGGTTCTATCGCGGCGATACGGCGGTCAAGCCGGTGAGCGGCGGGCGGCTGATGCTGTGGGTGCGCAATGACGTGTATGGGGTCGAGCGCGTCACTGAGGAATAGTGCGGGGGCGGGGTGTAGTATGAGCATCGTGCGCGAAACACCGAACGACTCGCCAGGGCCGGCCAACGACCCGGACCTGATGGACTTGATCGCCCGCTGTCTGGTGGGGGATCAGAGCGCTTATGGCGTGCTCTACGAGCGGCACGCGCCGAGCCTGTACCGGTTGGCCTATAGCGTGCTGCTCGTTGAGCAGGACGCCGAGGACGTGCTACAAGAGGCGATGGTCTACGCCTTCCGCAACCTGTCCCGCTACGCCCCGGCGCGCGGCGCCTTCCGCACGTGGCTGTACACGATCACCATCAGCCGCTGCCGCAACGCCCGCCGCCGCAAGTGGCTGCCGACGGTCGCCCTGGCGCATCTGCTCTCGATTGGCGTGGAGCCGCCCGCTCCCGCCGACGAAGGGCCGGAGCATCACGCGGCCTGGGCCGAACTGCGCGACTCGCTGCGCCAGGCGTTGGCAACGCTCTCGCCCCGGCTGCGCGAAGCGGTCGCGCTGCGCTACGGGCAGGGGCTGACTTATCGCGAGATGGCGGCCATCATGGACTGCCCGCAGAAGACGGCGGAGAGCCGCGTCCGGCTGGCGCACGAGCAGCTTCGCCAAGCGATGAGCGCAGCAGACGCGGCGGCGCTGGCCGAGTTGTGGCAGGTGTAGGGCGGGGAGTAGGGAGTTGTCAGTTGTCGGTTGTCAGTTATCAGTGGCCGGGTTGTAGGCGGCACATCTTCGCTGAGAACCGATCACCGAGAACCAGGGTGTGACTTATGCGCGACCGTCATGTAACTCACTTGCTCACGCGCTACGTGCACGGGCAGCTCAGCCCGGCGCAGGAGGCGCGCGTCGCCAACCACGTGCGGACGTGCGCGCGTTGCCGGGCGGCGCTGGCCCGCGAAGAGCAGGTCGCCCACGACCTGCGCGATGAGCTGGCCGTGATTGGGCGGCAGTCCGCCGCGCCGGTCGCGGCGGCGTGGGCGGGGGTATGGCGTGAAATCCGCTCGCCGCGCCCGCGTGCCCGCGCTCTGGCCGCGCTGTGGCTGCCGGGGCTGAGTCTGGCCCTGGCGGTCGCTCTTGTGCTGGCAGTGGCCCTGCCGCTGCTGGCGGGGGAAGGGGGGCGCGCTGAGGCTGCGCCGCTCCAGCCGCGCCCGATCCTCATGGCGTCGCCGACACCGGGTGTCACCCAGACAGACGAGGCGCTCGACGCTGCCGGACTCCCGCTGCGCGCGCTGCCGCAGGCGACAGTCGCCTTCGCCGGGGAAGTGGGGGCCAGTCCCGCGCCGATGCCGCTGGCAACTGTCTCGCCGCAGGCGGCGCTGGGCGCGGCGCGCTGAGAGGTTATTAGGCGGCATGGCTTTGTAGGGACGTAT
>DYGW01000318.1 GCA_020724485.1 Thermoflexus sp.
GGGGAAGGGCCGGGGATGGGGGGGACAAACACGTTCACGACTTGTTCGTGGACCCGTCCGCTGCCCGCCGCTTGTGCGCTGTGCGCGCTGATGGTAAACTGCGGGCACACTATCGCTGTGAGACCAGGCCCAGGGAGGGATGGCGTATGCCGATCAAGAGCCGTCGCGCGTGGTGGGTGGCGCTGGCGCTGCTGCTGTCGCTGGCCCTGACGGGCTGCTACCAGTCGTTGGGCGGCAGCCTGGAGCCGACGCAGGTGGGCGGGATGGGCATCGAGCAACAGACGGCCAGCACGCCGCTGCCCCAGCCGATCTTCACCCCCCTGGAAGGCGCTCCCACTGAGGAACAGCTAACCACTGAACCCTCCGGGCCGCCCACGCTCACCCCGTTCCCTACGCTTGGCCTGCCCACCGACACGCCCGCGCCGACTGACACGGTCATCGTCCAGCCGACGGATGTCCTGGGCAGCTCCCTGGACGGGCAGGGCGGGGCGGTCGTGCCGTCGGAGACGGCGGTGATGGCTGTGGCGGGGATCGTCACGGCGACACCGCTCCCGCCGATAGACACGTCCAGCCCGACCAGCACCCACACACCGCTGCCTAGCGCCACGAGCGTGCCGTCTACCAACACGCCGGTGCCGACGCTGCCGCCGACGGTTGGGCCGACGCTGACCTTCACGGCGGTGCCGTTCAGCGTCTTCGCGGCGACGGCCACTTACACGCCCTACTTCCCCTCGCCCACCCCGTTCGAGCCGGTGCCGCTGGCCGAGCGCCCGGCGAATACGGCGGAGATGGGCGCGGGCGCCGCGCCGGTCGTCCTGCCCACGCAGGCACCGGCGGTCGCGGCCCCCTTGCCGACGCAGCCGGTCGCGGTGGCGCAGGTGCCCACCGCGACGCCCGCCGAAGCCCAACCGCTGGGTGAGGTCGCTTACCAGGCGACGCTGACCGGCGGGCAGATGACCGCGACGCAGATCGTCTACGAGGCGACAGCAACCGCCGCCGCGACGATGGGTGTCGCGCCGCCGGCGGTCGTGCCGGGCGCAGGCGGTCCAGGTGTGATCTACGTGACGGCGACGCCGCCCATTGCTGGCCAGCAGGTGATCTACGTGACGGCCACGCCGGCGCTGGCGGGCGGGGTCTGCGGCGAGCACTTCGTCCTGCCGGGCGAGACGCTCTCCCGGCTGGCGCGGCAGTACGGGGTGACAGTCGCCCAGTTCGCCCAGGCGAACAATATTGTCAATCCGGACTTGATCAAGGCGGGTGACACGCTGCTCGTGCCGTGCGTGGTGCCAGCCACCGCCACGCCGCCCGCTACGCCATTCATCCCGGACGGGCAGGGCGGTCGCCAGGGCGTCTACATCGTCCAGCCGGGCGACAACATCTACCGCATTTCGCTCCAATTCGGCGTGACGATGGCGGAACTGATGGCGGTCAACGGCATCTCACCGGCGCAGATGAACTTCCTGGCGGTCGGGCGGGAGTTGGTCATCCCGGCGTCTGCCACGCTGCCCACGCCGACGGTGGCCCCTGGGACAGGCGGCGGGCCGGTCTACATTGTCATCACGGCGACGCCCACGCCGCTCGGCTTCGCGGGCTAGCAGGGAGCGTTTTGCCAGAAGGGGGAGCGACTCGCAGCGCCGGGCCGCTCCCCTTTTGCGTGCAAGGGAATGGTGAGCATGAGCGATTTGCATGAGACCACGGTAGCGTCGGAACCGGCGTACCTGGGCCGGCTGGTCAAGGTCTACGTCGAGACGGTACAACTGCCAGACGGCACGCAGGCAGTTCGCGAGATCGTGCGGCACCCCGGCGCGGTGGCGATGGTCCCGCTGCTGCCGAACGGCGACGTGGTGCTCGTGCGCCAGTACCGCCACGCGGCGGGCGACCTGCTGCTGGAGATTCCGGCGGGGACGCTGGAGCCGGGCGAAGACCCGGTGCAGGCCGCCGCGCGCGAATTGCAGGAGGAGATCGGGTATTCACCGGGCAAGCTGGAGCGGCTGACCAGCGAATACACCGCGCCAGGCTACACGACCGAACTGATCCACATCTACCTGGCGACCGAGCTGGTCGAATCGCGGCTGGCCGGTGACGCAGACGAGTTCTTGGAAGTGGTGCGGCTGCCGCTGGCCGAGGCGCTGCGCCGGGCCGAGCGCGGCGACCTGCCCGACGGCAAGACGCTGATCGGGCTGCTGTTGGCGGCGCGCCGGATGGGGATGTGAGCGAGGGCGGGGCGTGGCAGAGCAGCGCCCTCACGCGGCGGGAGTTGTGGCGCGCGCTTGTTGCCAGACTTCCGAAGTCTACCGAGACTTCGGAAGTCTCAGTCTGGACACAGCGGACAGCGCCCCTATGCCCCGCCGCAGAAGTGAATGCGCCTTCCGCTGTGCAGGGTCCACGAACAACCTGTTAGGGCTGGGCACTTGGGCGCTGGGATATTCCCCAACCCCT
>DYGW01000052.1 GCA_020724485.1 Thermoflexus sp.
TCCCGCTCGATGCCGCTGGCTCCGTCATCGGCTGGCGGGCGGCGGGCTTGCGGCGCGCCCGCGCGTCGCCCTGCACACGCCGGATGAGCTGTTCCAGGTGCTCCGGCGTGGTGCCGCAACAGCCGCCCACGACGCTCACGCCCCAGTCCACGAACTCGCCGAGCATGGCCGCAAACGGCTCCGGCTGCATCGGGTAGATGGCCTGCCCGTCCACGTTGATCGGCAGCCCGGCGTTGGGCAGCACGCTGATGGGGCGGGTGCTGTGCTCGGCCAGGTACCTGACCGGCCCGGCCATGTGCTCTGGCCCGGTGGAGCAGTTGAGGCCGATCACGTCAATGGGCAGCGCTTCGAGCGTGGTCAGGGCGCTGGCGATGTCCGTGCCGAAGAGCATCCTCCCGCTGGTGTCGAGCGTCACCTGCACCTGCACGGGGACGCGCACGCCCGCCTCGGCGAAGTAGCGCCCGATGCCTACCACTGCCGCGCGCACTTCCAGAATGTCCTGGCTGGTTTCCAGCAGCAGCACGTCCACGCCGCCCTCGACCAGGCCGCGCGCCTGCTCGCCGAAGACATCGGCCAGGTCGTCGAAGCCGATCTTGCTCAGGTCGGGGTCGTCGGAACTGGGCAGCATCCCGGACGGCCCCATGCTGCCGGCGACGTAGCGCGGGACGCCCGTCTCGGCGGCGAAGCGGTCGGCGACGCGGCGGGCCAGGGCAGCAGCGGCGCGGTTGATCTCGACGACGCGATCGGCCAGCCCGTATTCGGCCAGAGTCAGCCGGTTAGAGCGGAACGTGTTGGTCTCGATGACCTCGCAGCCGACGGCCAAGAAGGAAACGTGAATCTCCTCGATCACGTCTGGGCGGGTGATCACCAGGTAGTCGTTGCAGCCGTTGTACTGCTCGCCGCCGAAGTCCGCAGCGGACAGGTTGTAGCACTGGATGCTGGTGCCCATCGCGCCGTCGAAGATCAGCACGTGATCGGCGATGGCGTCGAGGTAGCGGCGATTGGTGTGCGGCGGTGATTGGTGCGTCATTGGCTCGTCCCTGCGCGGTGGCGTCTGTGTGTGCGGGGAGGGCAGCCCGTCCGGCGCAAAAAACTGCCCCTTTTCAGCAAGGGGCAGACGGTAACTGGCCTATGCCCCCATCTTCCAGGAGACTCCTGCCGGAATTGGCACCTGCCGGGTCGGTGCTGCCCGGGGGGGTGCCGCGGCTTCGTCGGGCCGGTCCCTCCGCCGCTCGTGATGAGAGTGTCGTCGGCGAGATCGTAGCATAGCAGCAGCGAGGCTTGCAAGAATCGCGGCAGGGACGGGTGCATTTCAGTTCTGGGGCAAAGCATCACCGCAGAGGCGCAGAGAGCGCGGAGAAAAGCAAAGAATCTTCATAGTTCTTCTCTGTGTCCTCCGCGTCTCTACGGTTCAAGAATTTCGCCCCCATCGTGAAATACACCCGCAGGGACGGGCAGCGTGACGCCCGTCCCGAATCGAGTATAATGGCCCCTGTATCCGGCAGAGGGGCCGGAGATTCGTGCGCCGGGTGAGGCGGCGGTCTGAAGGAGTGTTGCGTGATGCACATGCGAATCGCCATGCTGGGCTTTGGCAACGTGGGGCGCGCGCTGGCGCGGCTGCTGCTGCGCAAGGCGGATGTCCTGCGCGACGACTACGGGCTGACGTTCACAGTCACGGGCATCGCCACGCAGTCGCGGGGGCGGGCGATCAACCCGGACGGGCTGGACCTGGCGGCGGCGCTGGCGTTGGTTGAGCGCGGCGCGGCGTTGGACGGGCTGCACGTCGGGCCGCCAGTAGCCGACACGCTGGCGCTCATTGACGCCTGCCCCGCCGACCTGGTCATGGAGGCGACGTGGCTCAATCCGCACACCGGCCAGCCAGCGACGGACTACGCGCGCGCGGCGCTGGGCAAGGGCTGTCACCTGGTCACGGCTAACAAGGGACCGGTCGCCTATGCCTACCGCGAGCTAAAGGCGCTGGCGGACGCGCGCGGGGTCGGCTTCTTCTTCGAAAGCACGGTCATGGACGGCGCGCCGGTGCACGGCATCGGGCGCGAGGCATTGCTGGCGACGACCATTCAGCGCGTGCGCGGTGTGCTCAACAGCACGACCAACTTCATCCTGACCCGCCTGGAAGAGGGCGTCCCGTTCGAGCAGGCGGTCGCCCAGGCCCAGGCGATTGGCGTGGCCGAAGCCGATCCCTCGACCGACCTGGAGGGCTGGGATGCGACGGTGAAGATTGTGGTGCTGGCCAATGTGCTGATGGGCGCCGACCTGCGCCCCGCTGATGTGGACAGGATGGGTATCACGAACATCACCGTCGCCGAGGCCCAGGCTGCCGTGATAGCAGGCGAACGCATCAAGCTGCTGTGCGAGGCGGTGCGTGAGGGCAACTCCGTGCGGGCCAGTGTGCGTCCAGTGCGGCTCTCGCTCTCTGACCCGCTCAGCCAGGTCAGCCGGACGAGCAGCGCCGTCACCTTCCAGACCGACACGCTGCACGAGCTAACCCTGGTGGAAGGCGATACCGACCCGACAACGACGGCTTACGGCATGTTGGTGGACATGATCAACATCGCGCGCGGGCGGCACCGCGCGGGACAGAGCGCATGAAGCGTAACGACGACATGCAGCGCGTCAGCCAGCTTACCTCACCGTACAGCCCGCTGAATCCGCCGCAGCTTCCGCTGGATTTCAGCGATTTTCTGTCGCTGGCCTGGCGCATAGACCGGCACGCCGACCAGCCGCATCTGGTGGCGTATTACCGGCAGAGCCTTGACGCGCTGGCCCGCGCGCTGGCCTTTCACCAAAAGGGACTGGGGCGGCTGGTGAGCGCCGCGCAGCCAGGCACCTTGTGCCGCTCGTTGAGCAACGTCCCCTTCCGCGAGACGGGGCGGCTGGTGGATGCATCGGCACGCAAGGCCGCCATTGACCAGCTTGTGCGGCTGCGTGGCGATGTGCTTTCCATTGGCGCTTACCAGTATGAGTGGCTGGTCGGCTGGCCGGGCAGCGGCATCCTCAATGACGAGCTACGCGAGCGGGTGTTTGCCACGCTGTTCACGGCGCTGCGCGGCCAATACCTGTACCTGGGACGGCTGCTGCTGGTCGTTGACATCGTCCTGCAAGAGCTACTGCTCGGCACGCGCAGCATCAACGAGTTTTCGCTGGGCACGCTGATCGAGCGGTTCGGCTATCCCGATCCAGAAGACCCCGCCGTGCGCGGGCTGTTTCGTGGCGAGACGAACGGACGGTGAGCTTTGAGGAGCGAGTGATGATCCATTGGCGAAGGCGATGGCCTCTGGGATTGGTCTGGCTGGCGCTGATGGGGGCGATTCTGGCGTGCAGTCTGAGCACCACGCCAGTGGACGAGACGCAGCAACGCCTGGAACGCGCGCCGCTCGTCGTCGCTCTGGCACCGGTCAACGGCAGCGTTTACGCCGAAGGGACGCGCGTAGCCCTTTACGCGATTGCCCAGGATACTGGCGCTGGCGTCGCCCGGATCACGTTTCGCATGGACGATATTGTCGTCGGCGAGGTGACGGCAGAGAATCCGGCGGGCGTGCCTTCGCTGTTCGCGCGCGCCGATTGGACGGCTATGGATAAGCGCCGGCACTTGCTGACGGTGGAAGCGTTCCGCGCGGACGGATCGTCGCTGGGCGTGCAGGATGTGTCGGTGCAGGTCACCGATGCGCCGGGCGCATCCCCCCCTGACAGCGGTGCCGGAGCGACGCCAGACGCTGTGCCCACTGACCCGCCAACGCCAGATGCCGGGCAGGGGCCGCTGGCGCAGATCGTCGTGGCCGAGCTTAACGTGCGGGCGGGGCCGGGAACAGGGTACGAGGTGGTCGGCGTGCTGGCGCAGGGCGCGCAGGTGCCGGTGACGGGCCGCAGCGCGGACAATACCTGGCTGGCTGTCTCTTTTTCCGGCGGCACAGGCTGGGTCTTCGCCGAGCTGGTGGCGGTCAGCGGCGACCTCGCCGCCGTGCCAGTGATCGCCGCGCCCTGAGGGTTCCAGCCAGCAGACAACCGCCAGCCAACACCAACAACCAATCACCTCTGCTGGCCAGTTCGCCCCGCAAGGACACCTGGCACGCTCTAGAATTGGTAGCCCAGGCCGTCGCCGACCAGCGCGGGGTCAATGCGCTCGCGCGGGATGATCACCAGCAGATCGGACGTCACACGGGCGCGGCGGTAGGGCACGCCCGCGTCGCGGAAGGCTTGCTCAAAGCGCGTGGAGTCCTGGCCGGGCAGCACGACTTCCACAAAGGCCACGCGCTCGGCCTCGTAGATGCGCTGCGGCACTTCCGGGAAGCGCACCAGTCCCCGCGCCCCGTAGATGTCGTACCAATCCGCCGCCAGGATGCGCTCCCCTGTCTCGAACATCAGCACATGGGCGACGCCCACGTCAGTCCACACATGGCGGATGCCCTCCTCGTCGAGCAAGGCGATCAACGGGTCGAGCGTCTGCGGCTGGCGGGTGTAGTAGGGCGAGGCGAAGTTGATCACGGGGTCGGTGCGCAGGCTGCCCAAGAGGTTCAAGCTGATCACGGATGCCAGCACAGCCGCCCCTGCGAACCTGGCAATCGCGCCGCGCCGGGCCAGCCACACGGCCAGCGCCGCCGCGCCGATGGGCAAGACGCTGTGCAACATTAGCACGTAGCGCCCGGTCGCGTCGAAGCCGAACTCGTTGAGGGCGTGGTTGCCGTAGCCGCTGAGCACGTAGATCGGCGGCAGGGCCAGCGCAAACAGGGCCAGCAGCGCGCGGGTGGGGCCGCGCCAGGCCCACAGGACCAGCCCGATCAGGCCGCCCTCGTAGACGATTTGCAGCCACCACACGGCGTCCCAACTCAGGATGTGCCAGCGCGGGTCGCCGCTGACCAGGCGCGGGGCGAGATCGTAGGTCAGGTGATCCAGCACCGGGCGCAAATTGCCCCACGTGTCGCCCTGCGAGCGCAACAGGTAGCGGAAGGTGGCCCAGTCGTGGCTGAGATTGTAGCCCCACAGAGGGGCGCTACCCAGGGCGAAGGCCAGTCCGGCGGCCCACCACGCGCGGCGCAACGCTCCCCGCCCACGCCAGACGAGCACTGCCGCGATGGGGACCGCGTAGAAGACAATCAGCCACGACACCCAGAAGGCGACCCCGCTGGCGAAACCGAGCAGGATCAGGGCACACACGCGGACGGCGGGGCGCTGCCCCTCCTCCACGACATAGGACGCGGCGATCAGGCTCAGATTGCCGAGCGCCAGCGTCTCGGCAGTGGCCCCCCATGCTTTCATGCCGGTGATCAGCAGGTAAGCGGGCGCGAACGCGGCCAGGAGCGCGCTCAACACGCCCACCCGCCGGTCAAAGGCGCGCCAGCCAAGCCAGCCGGTCGTCGCTGTGTAGACTCCGGCGAGCAGCCAGGGAACCAGCTTGAGCGTGACGGCGTCCGCCCCGAACGCAGCGAAGAACGGGGCGATGAGGTACGACTCCAGCGCGGCCAGGTAGGGCTGTCCCGGATGGAAGACCGGGCGCTCGCCGCGCAGGATGCGCAGGACTTGCAGGCCGACCATGCCTTCGTCGTAGTCGTAGCGCCAGCCGGCGCGAACGAGCAGTCCCAGGCGCAGCGCCAGCCCGGCCAGCGCCAGCAGCACGATCAGCGCCGCGACAGAGCGGGCGCGCGGGACAGTCGGGCGCAGGCGGACGGGCATGGACGCGCCAAGACCGCTAAGACTCAGGAACAACGGTGAACGGCATCACGCTGGCCGGGGTGTCGGTCTCGCCGATGAACAGGCGAATCTCGTAGTTGCCCGGCTCGAACCCGCTGTCCTGGCCGAAAAAGAAGTGACCCGTGCCGCTGGCAGCCAGGCCCCACAGGTAGGTGTTGTCGTCGAATGGCTCGCCGTCCTTGTAGATGGCACGCCGCCACAGCACGCCCTCGGTCATGGCGCCGAACTCGACGAAGAAAAAGATGCGCTTGGTGCCGGCGGCGAAAGTGGTACGCGGGTTCACCGGGCGCAGCGCAGCGTCAATCTGATCGCTGAGCGCGGCAATGCGCAGGACGGCGTCCGGGCGGGGCGTGACGCTGGACGTGGCAAGCGTCACCTGGGGCGTGAAGGTAGGAAAGGGCGTGGTCGTCGGCGTGTAGGCGGGGGTCGCCGTGATGATGACTATCATCAACGTGGCGGGAGGCGGCGTGAGCGCGAAGGGGTCTGGCGTGTTCTCTGGGGCGCTGTTCGTCTCCAGCGTGAGCGGTGGCGTGGAGTCCAACGCCTCTGGCGTGTCCACGCTGAGCGCGGTTTCCTGGGTTGGGAGTGGGGTGTTTGCTGCGGCGGAATCGTCGCCGCCGATTACGCCAACTACCAGAGTGAGCACGCAGGACACACTGCCGAAGGCAATCAGCCCGAAGGCGAGCACGAACAGCTTCCAGCCCCGCTGACCGGCTTCGCGCCGCCGCCGCCAGAAGATGTCCGTGCGGCTGCGGCGGAAAAGGTGTAGCGAGACGAGAATCAGCAACAGCGCCAGCCCAAAGAGGCTGCCGGTGAGATAAGGCAGGGCGTTCTGAATCGTCTCGCGCATCGGTCGTCACCGCTCCGGGTTGCTGATGCCAGGAAACCTCCCCACCGGGGCACGTGCTGACTGCCCCACTCCCAGAACACACCCTTCCGCCGGGCGAATTATAGCATGTCGCCGTCTGAGTTCATTAAATTGCTGCCGCTGCGCCAGGCAGTCGCAGCGTGAGCGCAGGTTCGCTGTTTTGCCTCACTCCCTGGCCTCGCTGCGCTCGGCCTTTCTCCCTCTCTGCAGCAGCGGCGAGGCGCGCCGACGCCGAGCGGGGGTGAGGTCAATAACTGGCAATCAAGGTTTCATGGTGTGTTCAGCCGAGAGGTACCAGTTCGCGGCGGATGACCGCGCCCAAACCGCGCAGCTTCTCCTCGACGCGCTCGTAGCCCCGGTCAATCTGGCCGATGTTGCGGATCGTGGTCGTGCCGCGCGCGCACAGCGCCGCCAGCAGCAGGGCCATGCCCGCCCGGATGTCCGGGCTGGTGATGTTCGGGACAGCGTGCAGCACGGTTGGGCCATGCACAACGGCGCGGTGGGGGTCGCACAGGAAAATGCGCGCGCCCATGCTGACCAGCTTGTCGGTGAAGAAGAAGCGGCTGTTGTACATCCACTCGTGAAATAGCACCGTGCCCGCCGACTGCGTGGCGACGGTGACGGCAATGCTCATCAGGTCGGACGGGAAGGCGGGCCAGGGCTGCGCCTTGATTTCCGGAATCTGGTTGCCGAGATCGCGCTGAATGGCCAGCGGTTGTCCGCGCGGCACGACCAGGTCGTTCCCGTCTACTTCCCACACAACGCCCAGCCTGCGAAAGACCAGTGCGGCCATGTGCAGGTACTGCGGATCGGCCTGGCGGATGCGCACTTCGCCGCCAGTGACGACCGTCGCGCCCACGTAGCTGATCACTTCCAGATAGTCCGCCTCGACGCGGAACTCGCCCCCGCTCAGACGCTCCACGCCCTGGATGGTCAGGCAGTTGGTGCTGATGCCGCTGATCTGCGCGCCCATAGCGTTGAGCATGTGGCACAGGTTCTGGACGTGCGGCTCGGAGGCGGCGTTGCGGATAACGGTCGTGCCCTCGGCGAGCACAGCGGCCATGAGCGTGTTCTCGGTCGCCGTCACGCTGGCCTCGTCGAGCAGGATATCCGCTCCGCGCAGGCCGGGCGTGTGCATCTTGAACGAGCCGTTGAAATCAACCTGCGCGCCGAGACTCTGTAGGGCCAGCACGTGCGTATCCAGCCGCCGTCGCCCGATTACGTCACCGCCTGGTGGCGGTAACTCCAACTGTCCGGTGCGAGCCAGCATCGGCCCGGCGAAGACGATGGAAGCGCGCGTGCGCTGGCTTAGCTCGCGGTCGAGCGCGTGGCGGGTGATCTCTTTGGCGTGGACGCGCACCCAGTTGCCTTCCAGGACCTCGACCTCGGCCCCCAGGCTGCGCAGCAGATCGAGCGTGACGCGCACATCGGCGATATCCGGCACGTTGGTCAGCGTCACCGGCTCGTCGGTGAGCAGGCAGGCGGGCAGCATCTTCAGCGCGGCGTTCTTGTTGCCGCTGACCGTGACCTCGCCTTCCAGGCGGTGATTGCCCTCGATGACGAATTGCTCCGGCATGGTGCCCGTTCTCCGAAAGGTGCGCGCTCAGGCCCAGACGAGCGTGACCGGATCGCCGATGGCCGCGCCCAATGCAGACGCCGCGTGACCCTGGTTGATCCCGATCTCAAGCTGGCCGGCGCTGCCGATGAGCGCGGTCAGCGCGCCGGGCGGCACTGCTCCATACGTCGGGCGGATCGGGCCGATGGTGCGCCCGCCGATCAGCACCTCGCACGCCCCGGCGCGCAACGTCTCCGGCGCGCTGGCCCGGACGCCAAAGCGCGGGGCGAAGCGCAGCGTCTCCGGTCCGTCCCAGGCCAGTCGCCCGATGCTGGTGATCAGGTTGCCGAAATGGTCAATGTGCAGCACTTCGCCATCAACCCGACCCGGCGCGATGACCAGCCGGGGCGCGGGCAGCGCCGTCAGGGTATCCAGCGCCGGACCGAACGCGCTGGCTAGCACTCCGGCGGCCAGGTGTGCGGCGGCGGGGGCGAAGATGTCGCGCCCGTGAAAGGTCTGGCTGGTCTCGGCCAGGCGGTAGGCGGGGTTTTCCAGCGCGTAGGCGCGCCCGCCCCCGGTTTCGGCCAGGACGTAGCTGAGCACGCCGTTGTCCGGCGCGACGTAGCGCCCGTGACCCGTCTCGACCGCGATGGGCGCGCGCGCCGTGCCCACGCCGGGGTCTACCACGACAAGGAAGGTGGTGTCCGCCGGGAAGTAGGGGTAAGCGGTGGCCAGCAGATAGGCGGCCTGGCGCACGTTCTGCGGCTGCACATCGTGGGTCAGGTCTACCAGGCGGGCCGCCGGGCAGAGCGCCAGCATGACGCCCTTCATGGTGCCGACATAGGCATCGGACAGGCCAAAATCGGTCAGCAGGGCGATGATCGGTGGGGTGGTCATGGCCCCGATTGTACCAGCGAATGGGGCGGCAGCAAGCGAGCAAGCGAAGCGCGCATTGCCGGGGGTCGGGCGCTGCGGTATAATCCGTCGGGAGATTGGCCAACCAGACCGAGCGCAGTTATAATCTACGCAAGACGAACATTCGTTCTTATCTTGAGTGTCACGATGGCGGCTGTTCCAGCCTCAATTGGCCGGTTGACCTCTGCGATTGTGCCTAATTGATCAGACCCCCTGCGAGCCGATCACGAGTGTGGTGGCGTGGGGGGCATGTGCTGTCTGGCGGGTTGGGCCTGTGAGCAACTTGGGGCGTGTTGGGTAGGAGGTTCCCGTGGCGGACCATATAAGCCGGCAAACAGAAGACAATATTCGCGTTCTCGAAGGGCTTGAAGCGGTGCGTCTGCGCCCTGGCATGTACGTCGGGGGGACGGACAGCCGGGCGCTGCATCACATGATCTACGAAGTGGTGGACAACGCCATTGACGAGGCGTTGGCAGGCCGCTGCGACCGCATTGAGATCGTGCTCAACGCTGACGGGTCGGTCACGGTCAACGACAACGGCGGCGGTATCCCGGTCGGCATCCATAAGCAAACCAACATCTCGACGCTGCAACTGGTCATGACCACGCTGCACGCCGGCGGCAAGTTCGACTCGTCGGCGTACAAGGTTTCTGGCGGCTTGCACGGCGTGGGCGTGTCGGCGGTCAATGCGCTGTCGGACTGGCTGATTTCCGAGGTGCGCCGCGATGGGAGAGTCTACCGGCAGACATACCGGCGGGGCATCCCGCAGACGCCGGTAGAAGCTGTGCGCGACATGGAAGCGGACGAGGAGACGAGCACGCAGCACACGTTCCTGCCCGACTTCACGATCATGGAGCCGCTGGCGTTCAGCTTCAACACCCTGGCTCAGCGCCTGCGCGAGATGGCGTTTGTCACGCGCGGCGTGACGATCACCCTGCGCGACGACCGCGACGGGCCGATCCCGCACGAGATGACGTTCTATTTCGAGGGCGGCATTCGCTCGTTTGTGCGCTATCTGAACCGCAACCGCAAGGCGCTGCACGAGCCGGTGTTCGTCGAGCGCGAGGTCGAGATCGAGGCAGTGGACAACGGGCGCGAGTCGTTCACGGTGGGCGTCGAGGTGGCCTTCCAGTACACCGACTCCTCGACCACGACCGAGCTATACTTCGCCAACACCATCCTGACGCCAGACGGCGGCAGTCACCAGGCAGGGCTGCGCGCGGCGATCACGCGCACGATCAACCTGTACGCGCGCAAGGTGGGACTGCTCAAAGAGAAAGACCCCAATTTCTCCAGCAACGACACGCTGGAGGGGCTGACCTGCATTGTCAGCGTCAAGCACCCGGACCCGCAGTTCGAGAGCCAGACCAAAGTCAAGCTGATGAACCCGGAAGTGCAGGGCGCTGTCTCGCAGGTGACTTCCGAGGCGTTCATGGAGTTCCTCGAAGTCAACTCGCGCGACGCCAAGCGCATCGTCGAGCAGTGCATGACTTCCATGCGCGCACGCGACGCCGCCAAGAAAGCGCGCGAACTGGTGCGTCGCGGGGCGAATCTGCTGGAGAACACCACGCTGCCCGGCAAGCTGGCCGATTGCTCCGAACAAGACCCGGCCCGCTCGGAGCTGTACATCGTTGAGGGCGACAGCGCCGGCGGCTCGGCCAAACAGGGCCGTGACCGGCATTTCCAGGCGGTGCTCCCTCTGCGCGGCAAGATTCTCAACACCGAGCGCGCCCGGCTCAACAAGATTCTCGACAACAACGAAGTCAAGGCGCTGATCTCGGCGCTGGGCGTGGGCATCGGCGACGACTTCAACCTGGATGGGTTGCGCTACGGGCGGGTGATCATCATGACCGACGCCGACGTGGACGGCGCGCACATCCGCACCCTGCTGCTGACCTTCTTCTTCCGCTACATGACGCCGCTGATCACCAGCGGGCACCTGTATATTGCCCAGCCGCCGCTCTACCTGATCGGCACAGGGCGCAATAAGCACTATGCCTACACGGAAGACCAGCGCGAGGAAATCATCAAGACGCTGAAGAATCCGGAGCGCGTGTCCATCCAGCGCTACAAGGGTCTGGGCGAGATGAACCCGGACCAACTCTGGGAAACGACGATGGACCCGGCCAACCGGACACTGCTGCAGGTGACGATTGAGGACGCTGCCGAGGCTGATCGCGTCTTCGACATGCTGATGGGCAGCAGCGTGCCGCCGCGCCGGCGCTTCATCACCACCCACGCCAAGCGCGCCACGCTCGACGTGTGAGCGCATTCCCCGGAGCAACAAGAACGGGCCTCCCTCAGCGGCAGGCCCGTTTGCTTGTGCACGCGCGGAGCGTAAAGGTTCTTCAATCCGAATTTCGCAATCCGCAATTCGCAATCCGCAGTCCAGGCCCCCCTAAAGCTGGACGATGCTGTTCTCGGCCAGGATGAACCGGAAGGTCGCTGGCTTGGCCTTCGCCCGCGAGACATGGGCGTTCTCGGCGATGAGGCTGGCGTCAATGCGCCCTGGGATATTGCGAATGCTACAGCAGCCCATGACGATGCTGTGCTCGATCTCGCTGCCCTCGATTACCACGTCGTTGCCGATGGAGGTGTACGGCCCGATGTACGAGTCGCGGATGGTCACGTTATCGCCGATGATCGCCGGACCGCGAACCACGCTGTTGATGATCTGCGTGTTCTCGCCCATGATCACCCGGTGCGAAACGGTCGAGTCGCCCTGGATGCGGTTGTCGGTCTGCGGGGCGGGCGAATAGGGAAGCTGTTCCAGCACAAGCTGGTTGGCCAGGATGATCGAGTCGGCGTTGCCAGCGTCAATCCACCACCCCTCCACGATGTACGGGATGACTGGGTGACCTTGATCGAGCAAGTATTGGATGGCGTCGGTGATCTCTAGCTCATTGCGCCACGAGGGTTTGATGTGGTCAATAGCGTCGAAGATGGCCGGCTGGAAGACATACACCCCGGCAATCGCCAGGTTAGAGGGCGGGTCTTTGGGCTTTTCGACCAGCCGCTTGATGCGGTCGCCTTCCAACTCGGCGATGCCGAAACGGGTAGGGTCGGGGACTTCGGTCAAGGCGATGGCGGCTCCGGCTCCCGTCTCCTTGAAGCGCGCGGTGAGCGTCTTCATCGAGTCCTGGAAGATGTTGTCGCCCAGGTACATGAGGAACGGCTCGTCGCCCAGGAACGGCTGCGCGACCTTGACGGCGTGGGCCAGGCCGCGCGGGTTGGCCTGCTCGATGTAGGTGAGCGGGACGCCAACGGTGGAGAGGCCGTCGCCGAGCGCCTGGCGGATGGGCGACTCCAGGCTGTGCACGACCAGGCCGATCTCGGTGGCTCCCATGTTGGTCAGGGTCTCGATGGCGTACTTGATCAGGGCTTTGTTCGCCACCGGCACCAGTGGCTTGGGCATGGTCAGCGTGACAGGATACAGGCGGGTGCCTTTTCCGGCGGCCAGAATGATCGCTTTCATGTCGTCCCATCCGTCTCTTTTCTGTAGCAATTACATAGGCGGGCAACACGCCCCGATGCTAACGCATGGGCCAGCGCCGCGCAACCACACAAGCAAGCAAGGAGGTGTGTGCAAGACTTGCCAGGCAGTTTGGCCGCGCCCCTTGATCTCACCCCCGCCCGGCCCCCTGACGCGCGCCTCGCCGCCCCCCACCCCATCATGCTCGCCTGGACTGTGCCACCCCACCGCTACGTGCCGGATGAGCGCCGCCGGGTTTGAGCCAGGCCGCCGCGATAGTCGGGGACCAGGATGGCGAAGACATGGCAGCGCCGGGCGTCCATCAGCCGGCTGCGCAATAGCGGATCAAGCTGGTCGAGATTGAGCGTGGTCGTGAACACTGTTGGCAGCCGGGCTAGGTAGCGGTGATCGGCCACCTGGCGCATCTTCTCCAGCGCCCAGGGAGAGGCGTTCGTCAGGTCAAGATTGTCAATGACCAGCAACGAAGCGGAGCGAATCTCGTAGAAGCGCCTGGCGAATGTCGTGCCCGCGCCGGGGCCGAACGCCTCGCGCAGATAGTCGAGCAGGTCTGGCGCTGTGACGAACATGACCGCTTCGCCCAGCGCATGACGTGCGTTGGCGATGGCGGCAGCCAGATGCGTCTTGCCGCAGCCATGCTCGCCCATGAACAGCAGCCAGCCCTGCGGGTCGCGGGCATATTCGACGGCGACTTCGAACGCCTGGCGCAGATTGCGGCGCTCGTTCTCCGGTAGAGTGCTCTCGCGGAAGTCGAACGTCTCAAAGACCATCTCGCCGTAAAGGCCCAGGTTGGACAGGGCGCTTTGCTCCAGGGCGGCATCAATGCGTCGGTAGTCCGGCAGCGACATGTTAATGCTCTGGGTGAGCTGGCGATCCACCAGGCGGCTGCGCACGCGCGGGTCGAGCTTACTCGGCTCGGCGTTGGTGGTGATCACCGTAGCCAGCCGGTGCTGGTAGCGGTGGTTGATGAGCTGGTACAGCTTCTCCTGCGCCCAGGGAGTCGGACTTTCCGCGCCCAGGTCGTCCAACACCAGCAGGGGAACATTGCGCACGCGCTCGAACAGGTCGTCGTATTCGATCTCGGACGACGGGCCGAAGGTCGCGCGCAGGTGGTCGAGCAAGTCAGGCACCGTCAGGAACAGCACGTTGTCGCCCTGCGCCAGCCGGTAATTGGCGATGGCGACCGCCAGATGCGTCTTCCCGCTGCCGAAGTTCCCCTGAAAGAGCAGCCAGCCTTCCGGGTTCTCGGCATAGCGGAGGGCGCGGTCATAACTGATGCGCAGCGCCGAAAGCTGCTCTTCGCTCAGGTTCGGGAGATCGAGACTGAACGTGGAGAAGGTCTTGTCAGCGACCACGTCCAGATTGCTGAGCGCGCGCATTTGGGCGTTGCGCCGTTCGGCGATGGTGTCGCGCTGGCATGTACAAGGGAATGCTTTGCCAAAATCCGGGTGACCAACCGGCACGCTCAGAGTCACGAACCCCATCCCCTGGCAGATAGGGCACACCACGGCGGGCGCTTCTGCCTCGTCAGTAGCGTCAGTAGTCAACGGTGTCCGAGAATTCTCCCTGGATATACCGGTAGCGATCCGCTTGAGTTGGTCGTTTAGTGAGTCCACGATCTTTTCCCTCAGCCTGCCACCGTTCGAGAACGCGGCGGATATAGCGCCAGTTGCGCGCGTTGCGCTCAACAGCCAGGCGGATCGCTTCTTCGATCCAGCCCGGCGGGTAGTCTCGCTCGGCGGCGCGCAACTCCTCGCTGATCAGCGGGGTGAGCGCGCCGATGTTCTCCTCGTACAAGGCGTAGATGTTGGGGCGCTCGGCGATGAGCAGCACGGGCGTGTCGCGGTCGCCCGGCTCGAACTGGCCCGCAGCAATGGCCCGCACCGCGTTGCGCCCGTGCGTCGTGTTCATGAAGTACAGGTCTTCGGGGCCGCGCGCGCCCTCGACGCTGGCGTGCAGAAGCGTGCCGCGTTGCACGGCAAGCTCCAGCGCCGCACTGACACGCTGCACCGCCCGCTCTGCGTCCGGGTCAATGCCGCTCAGCAGGAGTGCATCTTGCAGCACCTCGCGCTTGAGCAGGTAGCGGACTTCGCCTTCCTGCTGCTGAAGTGCCCAGAAAGCGTACAGAGTGAGCTTAAGCTCATCCAGGTCGTCAATGGCGCCCAGCACCTCGGTGAAGAACTGGCTCGGCACGCGCACCATCGGTATTTTGCCGGGCGGAAATCCCTTGAACGTGTTCATGAGTGGCGGCCCATCGCCTAATAGCCGGTCAGGTCTACGCCGGTCTTGCTCAGGTTAGCGAACTGGGTTAGCTCCTTGCGGAAGAACAACGCCACGCTGCCCGTCGGGCCGTTGCGGTGCTTGGCAACGATGATGTCGGCCTGGTTCTGGCGCTCCGTGTTCTCGTTGTAGACATCGTCGCGGTAGATGAACATGACCACGTCCGCGTCCTGCTCGATGCTGTTGTGAACGATGATGTCGTTCGCAATGAAATTGTGCAGCCCCTCAACCGTCAGATCGAACACCTCTTCAACACCATCTGGCTCGATGGACACGACCGCATCCCAGTAGACATCGCTTTCCGCCAGCAGTCCAACCCTGGCTGAGCCGACAGCTTCAGCCAGTTCAGCGTAGCTCATCGCAGAAGAAGAGGCCGGGCTTGGAAGAGATCGGGGCAAGGCGATATGCTCGCCACGCCCAATTGCATCGAGGCGTTTCCACCCCTGAATGGTCAAGAACGGGTGATTCGCTGTCGCGCGGATAGTACGTCCCAGTCGGGTCGTCAGCTTGTAGACCGGCTTCACTCCGGTCGAAAACGCGCGGCTGATTGTAGCCGACTCCGTCTTCAACGTGTCTTCGTTCAGAGCCCACACAGCAAACCCGCTCTGCCCTACAAGCTCACGGATGGGCACACGGCGGCCTGACTCGGCGAGCGTGACCAGACTATCCCCTGCCAGACAGCCGGACTCGCGCAGATCAGACAACTGCGGGCGCTTGTCCTGGCGCTGCTCAACCGCGCGCGAAAGCTGGGCGGCGGCGACCACCGGCACGTTCATCTCGCGGGCGATGTGCTTGAGGTTGCGCGAGATGAAGCTAATCTCCTGCACGCGGTTGTCGGAGAAGCCTACGCCAGCGTTCATAAGCTGCAAATAGTCAACGAGGATGAGGTCCAGGCCGTGCTCGCTGTACAGCCGCCGGCACTTGGCGCGCATCTGGAGCGGCGTGAGCGCGGGGGTATCGTCCAGAAACACATTGAGCTTGCTCAAGCGACCCACCGCCTCGACGAACAGCGCCCATTCGCGGTCTTTAAGCTGGCCCAGGCGCAGCTTGTGCGTGTTGATGCCGGTCTCTGACGAGATCAGGCGCTGCACGATCTGCTCGTTGCTCATCTCCATGCTGAAGATCGCCACGCGCGCACCGGCCAGGGCGGCATTGTGCGCCGCGCTCAGCAACCACGACGTTTTGCCCATGCCCGGACGCCCAGCCACGATGACCAGGTCGGACTTTTGCAGCCCGCCGAGCAGGTCGTCCAGGTCGGTGAAGCCTGTCGGGACGCCGATGGACTCCACCTGCTGGCTGTAAAGCAGTTCAATGCGGTCGTAGTACTCGGCGACGGCGGTGCGAATCGGGACTAATTCCTGGCGCAGCCGCCGCTCGGTCACGGCGAACAAGGTCGCTTCCGACTGATCAATGAGATCCGTGATGTCGGAGCCTTCCTGTTGGGCCAGGCGCGCGATGGTACCGGCAGCGGTAAGCATTCGCCGGCGCAGGGCAGCGCGCTCGACAATACGCCCATAGGTTTCGGCGTAGATGGACGAGGGCGTATGGTTGATCAGGTAGGTGATGTAGGCCGCGCCGCCGATCTCCTCCAGCCGGTTCTGCTGGCGCAGTTCCTCCACAACGGTCAGGTAGTCAATCTGCTCGCGGCGCTCGTGCAGCCGGGTGATGGCTTCCCACACCCAACCGTTACGCACGATGAAGAAATCCTCGCTCTGCAAGAACGAGGCGACATCGTATAGCGCATCGGGGTTGATCAGAATCGAGCCGAGCACGGCTTCTTCGGCTTCGATGCTGTGGGGAGCCATCTGCTCAGGCTGGACAGACGCAGTTTCCTGACTCATCGCTCAGCCTCATCTCGTGCGTGATCCGGTTCTACAATAATGGGATTCGGGGTGTGTGTCAAAACGGGGCGGCTCGTGCTGAGCTGCCCCGTATCAATTCAGGCTGCCTGGCGAGGGAGAGACTTAGTCTTTGTCCTCGTCTTCCTCGTCGCTCAGGTCGTCCAGATCAAGCGATTCGACAAAATCCTCGAAGAGGCCCAGGCGGTCGGCAGGCTCACCTTCGTCCGAGGGCTGGCTTGGCGCGGCCTGCGAGGCTTCTCCCTCGATCTCTTCGTCCGGCGTGATCCCGGCCCGGTCCATCACCGATTCCTCGACGTAGATCGGAACGTCAAGCCGGACAGACAGGGCAATCGCGTCGCTGGGGCGCGAGTCTATGATGCGCTCTTCCCCGTTCAGATCAACCACGATCTGGGCGTAAAACGTGTCCTGGCGCAGGTCATTGACCACAATATGCTGGACATGCCCGCCAAGCTCGGCTATGACGGACTTGAGCAGATCGTGCGTCAGTGGACGCTCGACATTCATGCCTTGCAGCTTTACCGCGATGGCTTCTGCTTCACACGGCCCGATGAAGATCGGGAGAAAACGCCCGCTCAGCGGGTCTTTGAGAACGACAACCCGAAGCTGCGACATCAAGCTCACGCGGATACTGTCAATCAGCACTTTGATCATGAAACGTCCCTGACTCTTACGCGCGGTGCCGGATTCCACACTGCCTGCGACGATTAAGACGATTATATCATTGAGTTTGATACCCAAGCAAAGCGTGGGGCGTAACCGTCACGATGCGGGCGACGCGGCGCCGCTGTCCCCTGGCGCGGCCACTTCGTCGCGGGCGGGCGGCGCAGGTGACACATCGTGGACGGGGAGGGACACGCTGGCCAGGTCGAATCCCTGGGCTGCTTCGTGCGTGACCATCGTGATCTTGCCGTCTATGAACGCGCCCTCTTCAGTGGAGATGGCCGACGCGGTGATGTCGCCCCAGACGCGGGCCGTGCGCAGAAGCTGCACCTTCTTGCCGCTCACATCGCCGCGCACCGCGCCAGCAATGGACACATTCTTGGCGTTGATGTCCGCTGTGATCTTGGCCGTCTCGCCGACGAGCACATTGCCGTCAATCTCCAGCGTGCCCTCGAAAGTGCCGTCGAGGCGCACGTTCCCCTGGCTGCGCAGGTCGCCTTTCAGCGTGGCCCCGGCCCCCAAAATGGTCTCAAAACCGACGGGTTGGCGCGCAGGTTCCTGGGGGAGCGCGGGAGGAAAGTTGCTGCTTTCGGGCTGTGGCTGCTTGCGTCCGCTGAAGAGTGATGACATGGCCGGGCATTCCTTCTCATGGCGCAGACGATCTGGCCAGGACTATAACGCGAGTGCCCGCCGTGAGTCAATTCGCGCGCGGTCGGGCCACGCGCGAAGGAGAAATCTGCGGGATGGCGAGGGATTAAGAAGCCATCTACAAAGTAGTGATCGATAAACTAGACTGGAGGAATAAACCGACGACCATACCCCAGCGACCTGACGGATCAAGAGTGAGCGATCCTGGAACCGCTCATTCCAGCCGCCAAACGGGGCGGCAGACCACGCACAGCGAAGGGTTTAGGATGGGGAATGATCTGCGGCTGTAGTGCTAGGCTGTACTATCACCAATGTCATCTTTCACCTGCTCCCTAAGCATCTCGTGCCTGCTCAAATACACTATCAGTCCCACCGCTATCACCAACAACCCCAAGGCCACCACCAACTGCCCGTCAAATGCGGCAGGCAACCGGTTCGCCTCCACCAAAGGCACTACATTCCCATGCCGATCCAAGCCCGTCTCCACCGTTTCCTTCCAAGGCCACACCTTGCGCAATGACCCCAGCAGCACTCCGGTCAGAAATGCCATCAGCGTATGATGATGATGCAAGAACATGTACGACAACACCCGAGAAAACAAAGCCAAGCCCACCACCGCCCCCAGCGCAAACACTCCCAGAGTAACCACATCACGGCTCGTCACTGACTCCAGAACCTGAGCATACTTGCCTATCAACACCAACAGAAATGACCCCGAAATCCCTGGCAATATCATGGCCACAATCGCAATCATCCCCGACACAAAGAACACAGGCAGCGCCGCCGGCGTTTGTACCGGCACCGCCCCCACCAGCACATAGGTTGCTACCGCTCCTGCCGCCATGATCCCATACGCCGTCACGCTCCAATGCCCCACTCTCCGGCCCACAACCCACACCGACGCCGCCACCAACCCAAAGAAGAACGACCACACAAACACCGGGTGGTTAGTAAGCAAATGAGAAATCAACCTGGCCAGACTAAATACCGCCACCATCATCCCTGCGCCCACCGGCACTAAAAACCCCCACGGCACCACCAACACCGCGTCCTTCATCTTGCCCTGCAAAGCCAACTTCACCGCCCTGCCGCTCACTATCTTGATGCTGTGAATCAACTCCTCATAGATCCCAAATAGCAATGCCATTGTCCCGCCACTCACCCCCGGTACCAAGTCCGCGGAACCCATACTGAACCCCGTAACAAACAGCCACAACATCGCGGCTCGCCGCCGCACCGACTGTTTGAGCAAACCGCCAAACTCTCGCATATCTCAACTCCTCTCACTAGTCGGGCCTTATGATAAGAGGCCGTTTCAAAACCTCACCCCCGACGCGACCGTTGGCCGCGTCGTGACCACAGGTCGCGCGCCCTCTCCACATGCAGAGAGGGGAAGTCAGTGTTCCGTGAAGTCCCCTCTCCGGAAACCGGAGGTGTAGCTACGCATACACGGGATTATACGGGTGAGGTGAATCCAAAACCGGACTTCTCAAATGGCTTCTGAGCCTGCGCCGGAGGTCACGCCTCGATGTGTGGCACGTCTGCGGCGCGCGC